>NZ_JBHSGO010000165.1:0-11579 GCF_042654485.1 Falsiporphyromonas endometrii
TTGTTCCATAACTTTAATTGTTTGATAATCATAAAGTTACAAATAATAAATCAACTAACCTACTGATATTCAATATATTAATGCCTTATATAAGATTGTTTTTCAATTAAATTTAAACAGCTTCTTAGTTTTGGTTAATAACTTCCCCTTTGTGTATTTAAATAGATCTTATTTACTTTCTGTCTTCGATTAGCTTTTGTGCTATCTGTTCACCCAATTCAGCGGCTTTGTTTAGTACTTCCGGTGTTGGAGCCATCTTCATTTCTACCGGTTCACCAATCTTTTCCCATGCTAACTTTTCGGTCAATGCAGTCATTTTCTTGATTGATTGTATTGCCCATGTACATGATCCGAACAGTGATAGATATCTATTTTTCACCTCTCTAAGTTCGATGAGATGGATGATATGCTCCATTGGAGAGAATAGGTTGTTGCAATATGTTGGAGCCCCGAGTACTATTGCTTTGTATCTGAATACATCCCTTAGTATATCTGAAGGATCAGAGCTTGTGAGAGAGTGTACGACTACATTTTTGATTCCCTTCTTGGCAATTGCTTGAGCTATTGTATCTGCAAGTATCTCAGTATGTCCATACATTGATCCGAATATGATACATGCCCCTTCATATGCTTCATACTTTGACAATCTATCGTATACTGCCATTGCTTCCGAGAAATGAGCTTTTGTCCATACCGGGCCATGAGTAGAGCATACATAGTCAATTTCGATAGGATTGTCTTGCAGTTTTTTGAACACCTTTTGGACGAATGGGCCAAATTTGCCTACGATACATGCATAGTATCTTTCCATTTCGTACCAGTATTTATCGATATCCATATCCTTATCGAGGATGTGACCGTCGAGTGCTCCAAAAGTTCCAAATGCGTCAGCAGAGAAGAGCACCTTGTCATGCTGTTCGTATGTAAACATTACTTCCGGCCAGTGTACCATTGGTGCCATGATGAAGCTGAGCTCTCTCTTACCTATTTTGATAGACATACCCTCTTCTACTTCTACCAAGTTTTCGGTTATCCCATGATATCCATTGAGCATATTAAATGTTTTCTTATTGCCAATGATTTTTATATCAGGGTACTTCTGCTTGAGCAAACCGATTGATCCGGAGTGGTCCGGCTCCATATGATCGACAACGAGATAATCGATGGGTCTTCCTTTTAGTATCAAGTCTATCTTATAGAAAAATATGTCGCTATAACATACATCAACTGTATCTATAAGAACAACTTTTTCATCGACAATCAAGTATGAGTTGTATGATACTCCCTTGTAGAGAGGCCATACATTTTCGAACTTGGCCTTTGCTCTGTCGTTGACGCCAACATAGTAGATTCCTTCTGTAATCTGAGGTATTTCAAACATAATGATCTTACTTTATATCTAATTATTCTTTTAGGTTTTTTCTATAGTCTGAACAGGTATTCATAATAGTTATGATTCTGTTATTTGATAAGCTGTTCTTTTGCCTTAGTCACAGCGTTGTACACAAAATATATTCCCAATATGACGAGTGGAATGCTTAGTACCTGTCCCATATTGAGTCCAATTTTGTTGACCAAATCTATCTCCCAAGGCTCTTGTACAAGTTTTAGCATTTCAACAAAGAACCTCGAGCCAAATACACCGATTAGGAATATTCCCACAATCATGCCATTGTATTTGGCAGTTATATTTCTCTTGAAATAGAGCCACATGCACAGACCAAATATAACAAGATAGATAATGGCTTCATAAATTTGAGTTGGATGTGCCGCCGGAAGGGTATTGATGACTTGATTGTAGATATCCGGGTGCATCTTTTGCATTTCGGATATGCCTCCATTTTTGGCTATTAGCTGACTGACGTCACTTGACTGTCCAACAATAAACTTCCAGTATTCATTTGATCTTAAGAATCTAAAACCCCAAGGCATAGTTGTGGCACGACCGAATATTTCGCTATTCATGAGATTCCCCATCCTAATCATAGCTGCTACAAGTCCTACCGGTACTGCCAGTCTGTCTAATCCCCATAGCCAACCTTTGTGTGTAACATTGCGAGAGTATAGCCACATCCCGAAAAGTAGTCCCAATGCTCCTCCATGGCTGGCCAATCCACCTTCATGTATTGCAAGTATTTTGATTGGGTTGGCAAAGTAGTATGCGGGATCGTAAAAGAGTACATGACCAAGTCTTGCCCCAATTACGGTACACAGGAATACATAGATTGCCATTTTCTGAATCCACTTTTCCGGCAAGTGTTCCTTTTTCCATATTCTCTCTTCTATCATTGGCCCAAATATGACCAATCCGATAGCGAAGAGCACACCGTACCACCTGATTTCTTTTCCAAAGATGGTAAATATATTAGGGTCTACATTCCAGTTTATCATAACTCTTATGTCTTGGAGTTTTAATTCTTAATTGTGTTTTGGATTATACAAGCTTGCTAATCCATTCGTCGCGGTCTCCCGGAAGAAGATCTATCACCGGTATCTCGGGAAGTGTATATGATCCCGGATTGAGGCGTAGAGAAGCTCGAGCTGCAGCTACCATTATCTGAGAAGTGAGGGCCGGGTTGTTGATCTTCATATCAAATTCGATTATTTGGTTGTGTGTCGATCCGCTTACCCCTTTTCTAATCATATGGACTCCATGACCTACGTCTTTTAGTGCATCGATGGACTCTACAGCTATTACATGAGTCTCATCATGGGCAAAGTAGTCGTCTGCTTTTACCCTTTTGGTAACCTCTTGAAGACTGTGTCCCTCTTCGAGCTCTACATATAGCATTCTTCTATGTACAGATGTTCCTAATGGGATGGTCATTGAAAGAGCATCTTTGACTCCTTCGATTGCTTTAGCTGCAACGGAGTGTCCCATGCTCATGCCGGGTCCAAAATTGGTGTATGTGATTCCTTTTGGTGCAATGGCTTGCATCATTGTACGGACAATCGAGTCGCTTCCAGGATCCCATCCGGCAGATAGTACAGCCACGGCTTGATGATTTTTAGCCTCTTTAGCTAATTGTTTGCGAAGTTGAGCTATCTCTGTATGGATATCAAAACTATCAATTGTATTGATTCCTTTGGCAAGGTATTTTGGTGCCTCTTCGTAAACACTTCTACTGGGGACTGCAAGGATAGCTACATCCACTTTGCCCAGTTCGTCTATATTCTCTACTTGTTTAATGTGTGAATAGCGTTCGGGAAGGGGCTTGATGCTTCTTCTAACCAATCCTGCCAATTCGAAATCTTCGGCTTCGTTGATGGCGTCGATAGCATAACTTCCAATGTTTCCAAAGCCAATAACGGCTGCTCTAATTTTTTTTAAGTTCATATTTCAGGATAAATACGTTTGAGTATAAGTTCGTCCACAGTTCTTTTTGGCACATGGTGAATGTCGTTATCATCACGATAATACTTCACATCTGCGTATGGCAACATATCATCTATGACGACATGTTCGGCAGGTTTGCCCAGCGCAACAACAGCCAATGGAAATTGGTTTTCCGGCAAGTCAAAGTATCTTGTCATATCTCCTTGGCTAAAGCTAAGCATGATGCAACTTCCAAAGCCATCTTCACATGCAGAAAGTGTAATGGCTTCCAGTTGCAATCCTTCATCATATCTCCCTGAAGCAGCTACATCTGTATCAAGTATTTGTACAATATAAGCTGTGGGTCTTTCACCTTTTTTGGGTCCTTCCCATTCCGGCATATATCCTGCCCATGTGACCATCTCGGTGAGCTTATTGCATTTCTCTGGTTGCGAAACGATAATATATTTTAGGGGTTGAACGTTTCGCATACTTGCTGTATATCTTGCGTTTTCTACCCATTCTTCAAGTTTTTCTTCGGGGATGCGAACATCTTCTTTGAATCTTCTATAAGTGCGATTTCGCATCAAAAGCTCTCTAATCATATGATTGAATAAATTGATTTATCAACTTCAAAATTACATAATATACTCCAATTGCCTTTATTTTAAGATAGATATATCCATATATATACTCTATAATAGTTAGTTGAGATCGTTGAAAAGTCTTCTTTAGGTACACCGGAGGTTCGTTTAATAGAGCTTTTCAATGCAGTTTGTATTTTCAAAAGGTGTGCGAGGTTAAATTATCATTTCATTGAATAATTGGAGTTATCGACATAGAGATTGCACTTATGCACATTGATTGATTAGAGTATGTTGATGAAGTGCTTTACTCTCAAAAGTATGAGCAAATCTATTTACTCTTGACAAGTATCTTAGTCATTGTACAATATAGTTGCTCCTGTTTCGTTTAATAGATATAGTGAGCTCTATAACATTGTGTTATCATTTTATAAATGGTTGGAGTCTTGCCTTCGTACATAGCCTGCTATAGGTCTGTAGTTAGAACCTCAGACGGGTAGGCAGGGTTAAGACTTTTCGCGTTGTTGGAGCATATGTTTTATCAAACCATTGTTGCCTATGCATGATATCTACAATTATTGTTCACCTTCGATGGCGAATATTTATGATTCAGACGATTTTGTCTCTTCTCAAGAGCTAAACAATCATCTTTTGGAGCATGCACATACTTTGAGTGTTCTGAAGCATTTGTCAAGGATGTTGTAACTTTGTGCTTTGGAAGTAGCATTTTCAAGTCCGTTCTATTGATGAAGTTTTTGATTGGTGCTACTCCTTATCCATAAAATTAATTAAAGATGAATACAATTGTTTCGCCCTCATTGTTATCAGCTGACTTCCTTCACTTGGAAAAGGAGATTGAGATGATTAACAATTCCAAAGCTCAGTGGCTTCATATTGATGTCATGGATGGAGTCTTTGTCCCTAACCTTTCGTTTGGCTTTCCCATTTTAGAAGCTATTCGTCCGATTATTAAGAAGCCTCTTGATGTGCATCTTATGATTGTCGAGCCGATGAAGTTTGTCGATCAGTTGGCAGCTCTTGATGTTGACACGATGAATATCCATTATGAGGTGAGTCCTCATCTTCACCGTTCGCTTACTGCTATTCGCAAGGCCGGTATGAAGGCTGCGGTTACACTCAATCCACATACACCGGTTTGTCTGGTTGAGGATGTTTTGGAAGAGTTGGATATGGTTCTCCTTATGAGTGTTAATCCCGGTTTTGGTGGTCAGAAGTTTATCGATCATACTTTGGAAAAGGTTGCCAAGCTCAGAAATATGATTGATAAGCGAGGTTTGAAGACCTTGATAGAGGTGGATGGTGGTGTCAATGCCACTACCGGTGCAAAACTTGTGGCTGCCGGTGCCGATGCTCTTGTGGCAGGAAGCTATGTTTTTGGAAGTGAAGATCCGCAACAAGCTATAGAAGGGCTGTACAATCTTAAGAGATAAATTATCTTTATTACTAAAAGGACGCCGTGCATTGTGGCTTACATTAGCCATGATGTGCGGTGTTTTTCTTTATGGTGCTTACCCTTCAATCTATTTGCCTTGTCTGTTGTGGGGCAGTTTTATTCTATCTGTTTCTGCTTATCTCATTTATGGAACTCGTCGTAGGTCGTCCTTTATTTCCGACATACTCTACCTTTTTTTAGGCTTCGTGTTGGGAGCCTCATTGTCTTATGTCTTTACTTTTAAGAAGCGTCAGCTCCCTCCCGGGGAGGTGGTGGATGTGACACTTCATATCCGTTCGTTCGGTACTCTGAGACCCTCCGGTATGCGTTATTATTGTCATGTGCTTGACTGTTCAGATCCTATTCTAAAGGGACACAATTTGGCTTTTTACTCCGGGGAAGATGATTTACTTCCCGGTAGTTTGATAAAACTGAAGGTCAAACTAAAAGGTATATCATCATTCTTTGATCAAGAAGAAGGGAAAGCCGATTTGCATGGGTATGGTCATTGGTTATTGTCGAAGGGAATGTCGGGTAGTGCTTATGCCTTATCTGATGTCGTCTATCTTGGCAGTGATGACTCTTCTCTTAAAGTTAAAGCTTTGCTAAGCAACCTTAGTTTGCGAAGATCTTTCTCTTCTTTGCCTCTTGATGCCTTCTCAAAGGAGTCTCTTCTCTCCATGATTTTGGGGCGCGGAGGAATGCAAAGTGCCCATGAATCCGATGTGTCTATGTCTTATCGCAATTGTGGAGCTTCTCATATCTTGGCAGTTAGTGGGTTTCATCTTGGTGTGGTAGCACTGTTGATTTATCTGCTGACCTATCCTCTTCGTTTATTTTGTGTCAGACTTCCCAATTTGATTATTCTTGCTGCGGTTTGGTGGTTTAGCTGGATTTGCGGCCTTTCGCCTTCAACGATACGGGCAGCTTTGATGCTATCGATTTATTATATCTCTTTTCTTCTTCCATATCCCGGTGACACGCTCAATATATTAGCTGTTTCTGCCATGATTTTGTTGTTTATCAATCCTTATATGGTTTATGATTATGGTTTTGCTTTGAGCTATGTGAGTGTTTTGTCTATCCTTGTCTTTATGCCCTTGCTCAGGTCTTTTGTAAGTCTTGAGAATCCTTTGATTGATTATCTATGGTCTCTCTTTTTGGTTGGAGTGTCGGTGCAGCCATTGGTCCTGCCTCTGTGTCTTTACTTCTTTGGTAGTCATGCTTTGTTAGGGGTCATAATGAATCTTCCTCTTGCCATTCTGTCTACGCTGATGATTCCCCTCGGGGTTTTGAGAATGCTGATAAGCTTTTGCTCTATTCGAATACCTTTACTGGATCAAGCCTTGTGTTATCTTGCTGAGGTAAATACCTCTTTGCTTAAATATTTTACATCCTCATCTCTTCCTCAGATTGAGGGGCGATTTCCTTTTTTATTGGTGGTTATATTATGGCTTATGTTCTTAGGGATTGCTACTTATTGTCATATTCGACTAATTGAGAAGCAATCTTCTTGGCTAGTACCTTCTCGTCCTCAGTTGTCATAAGTTTGTTTGCACAAATGATGATATCTGCTTGTTGGTATATAGGAGCTCTCAAAGCCATTCCTTCTTCTACATGTTTAAATAGCTCTTCTCCGCTTTTGTCTTTAACACTGGGCCTTGTCCTTTTACACAATTCGAGCCTTTGTGTCAATATTTCGTTGCTGACCTCCAAGTATATACTTATTCCGCAGGTTTTGATTATCTCCATATTGTTATAAAAACAGGGAAGTCCTCCGCCCGTAGCGATAATGGATTGAGTCATACCCGACAACTCTTCTATCACCATATGTTCTCTCTTTCTAAATGTCTCTTCCCCCACCGTTTTGAACATATCCTGTACTCTTTGTCTGAATCTATTTTCGATAAAGAAGTCCGTATCGATGAAGTTGAAGTTTAGTTCATCGGCAAGTTTTCTTCCAATTGTGCTTTTCCCGGATCCCATGTATCCGATGATAAATATAGGTTTGTCTCCCAGCATAGGTACGATTAAGTTATTACGGTATGATAGTTATACCTTTCTATATTGACTAAATTATCTTTTAAACATTCTTGGTGGGGTATGCAATCCTTGAGTGATACATTGTCTTTAGCTTCTCATTAAACACCTCTTTGCAAACCTTGATGTCCTTAAAAGATATTGGTGCGTCGTTGAGTAGTCCGTCTTGGACAATTGTGTCAACTATACGATTGATAAGATTCTTGATATTCTCTTCGGTATATTCTTTGAGACTTCTTGACGATGCCTCTACTGCATCGGCCATCATAAGAATGGCTGTTTCTTTGCTAAATGGATTGGGTCCCGGATAACTAAATATATCTTCATTGACTTTTTCCCCGGGGTGCTCATTGCAATACGAATTGTAGAAGTATTTTGTCAAGCCCTTGCCGTGATGAGTTCTAATGAAATCAATAATTTGGTCGGGCAACCTGTTCTTTTGTGCCATGGCGATACCATCTGTAACATGTTTGATGATAATCTTGGCACTTTCGTCGTATGGCAAGCTGTGGTGGGGATTGACACTACCCTGATTCTCTGTAAAATACTGTGGGGCATTCATCTTACCAATATCGTGATACAGTGCCCCTGTCCTTGTAAGAGGTGCGTCTGCTCCAATTCTTATAGCAGCCTCAGTTGCCAATATCGACACTTGGAAAACATGTTGGAAGGTTCCCGGAGCTCTTTCCGACAGCTCTTTTAGCAGAGGCGAATTCATATCGCCGAGCTCCACCAAACTGATGATAGAAAGGTATCCAAATCCTCTTTCGATAAGATAGATTAGGATATATGAGAACATAAGGAAGATCAAGTTTATACCAAAGTAGATGATATAGGTAATATCTTTTGTTATGTGTGTACCCTTTCCCCAGAATTGAAATACGATGTATACAATTACATAAGTCAAGAAGACAAGGAATGAAGCTCTAATGATATCCACCCTTGTACGAAGAGTCCTAAGACTGAATACACTTACAAATCCGGCCAAGACTTGTACCACAATAAATTCGTATTGATATGGTACAAATAGGGCTGCTGAGAGGATGCAGATAATATTGGAGAATATGGCCGTTCTTGAGTCAAAAAACACCCTTACAATCATTGGTACCATTGCAAATGGAATGATGTATAGGTTGAATAATTGCAGGGATGTGTTGACGATTGTTATACCTATAAGTATAAGAAGTAGCATGACCAGAAGAATTGTATTTCTTCTCTTATCCATAAATTGTGGTCTGAATATGACGAAGTACAGCCAAAATGCCATAAATAGGAGTCCAATAATTACAAAGGTTGCCAAGAAGACAATAGTCTTGTCTGTGGTTCCCATTTTGGATTGGTAGCTAATCTTATAGGAGTTGAGAATATTGAAGATATGTGCATCGACAATCTCCCCTTTGTCTACAATGCGTTCTCCTTTTTGAATAATCCCAGTCGAAATCGAGAGCTTTCTCAATTCATCGGAAGTCACTTCGCTGGTCAGTTCACTATTGTATTTAACATTTGTCCAGAGAAGCTCTGCTATATTCATTTTCTTAAGAATGTCACTGTCAATCCCTTTTGGTGCATCCTCCAAGATTGCAAGGTAAGCCTCTTTGACCGTCTTGAAGATGGTGATAGGAACCCTTTCGACAATCCCTTTTTGTGGCAAATTGAGCATCACCTCCAATTGATCTTGCTCTCTTAGATTGTGTTTGGTCTCTTCGTCCATAAGACCCGTCTCGTATGTTTGACGAAGCATATCTTCAACATAGTTGTAATACTTGTCGCTGATATGCTCTCCCTTTTTGAAGGTGTCAAACTTTATTTTCCATTGATTTATTGCTGCATTGAGGGTATCAGCATTTAAGTTGTAATAGGGCATCTGCCGCTCACAGAGGCTGTCTTGCTCAGCGGAGAGATCTGCATCGGTCTTAAGAATGGGAAAGTCATAAGGAGCTGTCAGAAGGTCATATTGCCAAGGTTTGCCTTCTGTAAATGTATATTGAAACTTCTGGTCCTTGGGCGCAATAAATGCAATAATAAGGGCCGTAATAAGGAACATCAATAAGGATTGAATCGACTTACTGAGTTTGTTGATCTTAATACTGTCGAAGCTTATTTTTTTCATACCAATTGTTATTGTTGTTGTGAGCTATAGCTCTTTGACTTACACATTGGTTACAAAGATAAATTATTAAACCCAAAGTCTTATTAGACCTTTTTTATGGTGCTATTGACCGTAATAAGTCAAAACATAGAGCCAAGTCTAATGCCATATTGGACTTTATTACATTCCTAAGTTCTTGACAATCATTTGTTGAATAATTGCTCTCATTGGGAACGATTGATTATTTCAGTACCTTAAATCGTATGAGAAAGAGTCTTATTGTTTTATTCTTTATTATCAGTTCGCAATTATATTCGCAAACTTTAGTTTTCAATGAATTGATGGCTCGTCCTCAAAAAGGAGGAGCAGAGTATGTCGAACTTGCCAATTTGTCCGATCATCCAATCTCTTTGGATGCTTTTTCTTTGTCTTTACTTGCTAAGGATGGTACTACCAAAGGGAAGCGACATTCCTTACCAAAAGGGATATCTGTACCTCCTTTGGAGTTGTTTGTGCTAACAGAGGATAAACAAGATATTCTCTCTCGATATCCTAAGGCTTCTGAGAGTTTGGTTTTTGAACTTGATAGCTGGCCGAGATTATCAGACAATGGTTGTACAATTGCCCTTTTGGAATATGATTCGGGAAAGCACATAGTCCATGATTATGCTTCTCACACCAAGGCATTGTATCCCTATGGATTGAAGAGCGCATATGGTTATGCACTCGAAAAGAAGAGCCCATCTCTCAAGAGTCATGTTTTATCCAATTGGGCTGTACCTCTGGAGAAACCTTATGCTTCACCTACATGGTCCAATAGTATTGCCTCGTCAGAAGATGGTGAATGGATAGAGGATGAGAATACTGACGAATTTTCTTCTGATAAAGATGCCGATGATGGCTTTAGTCCCAAAGATCTTGCACATATGATTGTTTCACATGACTGCCCTGTCTTGAGTGTGGTCTATGATTTGAGGGGACTGCAGCAAAAGCGTTTTGGAGACTATCAGACTCGTCTTTGGGCCAAAGGGTTACTTTCTCGAACCTCTTTGTCTCGCCTGATGGGACTAAAGAGTGGGTTGTATATCTTATACGTATCTCTAAAGGATGCAGATCATTATTCAACCATGATAAAGATAGTAGACCAATAGTTGAAAGATTAGATAAAGATCTCGTAAGGATATTCTACATTCCAAAGATAAAGACCATTGGCGGGAGCTGAACTTCCGGCCATACCTCTGTCTTTTGATGCGATAATGGTGTGCATATCTTTGGGCTCTTTCTTTTCTCTTCCTATCTCAAAAAGAGTCCCCACGATTGCCCTTACCATATTCCTTAAGAACCTGTCAGCCGTAATGGTAAAGACATGGCAATCTGTTATGTAAGGATGAGGGGCCCAATATGCCTCTCGGATATGACAGATAAAGGTTTTTACATCTGTCCTTACCTTACTGAAACATTCAAAATCATCATACTCCAGCATTATTTTGGCTGCCTCATTCATTTTTTCAAAGTTTAGCTTTAGGTGGGTCTTGAGCATCAGCTCTCCAATGAATGGGTCTTTGGTACTTGTAATGAAATATTTGTAGGTCCTTGCTGTCGCGGCAAATCTGGCATTTGTCCCTTCTACGACCGGTACAATCCTATGAATACTAATGTCTTTTGGCAATAGTCCATTGAGTCGTGGTACTAATCCTGCAGCTTCAGCAGTATTGATATCTGCATCAAAATGTGCAACCATTAGTTTGGCATGTACTCCTGCATCGGTCCGTCCTGCCCCAATGACATCCGTCTCTTTTCTTAGAAGGAGCGAAATATCTTTTTCAAGTTGCTCTTGTACAGTGATTGCATTGGGTTGATTTTGCCAACCACTATAGTTGGCACCATTGTAAGAGAAGTATATAAAGAATCGCATTCTTATGAGTTGTCTGTTTTATATAACAAGGGTTGTTTCAATATATCGCATAGATTTTGATACTGTCCCGAAAAAGTGTGTAAGACTCAAGACTGTTATCTTTGAAAAAAACAAAATAAAACGATAAACCGTATGAATCTTACACGAGTACAAATTAAAGAAATTATTTCGAATTGTCTGTC
>NZ_JBHSGO010000166.1:0-12041 GCF_042654485.1 Falsiporphyromonas endometrii
TCTTCATGCTTAACCATTCGTTTTGACAACATTTCAATGATCTCTTTAGTGTTTTCGAACCGACTTTTGTCAGTTCTATTGTTTAACTTTTAATTTTTCGGTAAAAATTTACCGAAGTATTGATTAATAAAACGTCGCGAAGGTAATTATTCTTTCCGCAAAAACAATTATCACAATTATTGAAGCTATTTATATTTAATGATTGCTGATAAAAATTTTGGCAGTTCAGCAAACTTGGATTTCATATAAACAGTTCTCTCTCTAACTAAACAGTACTACCTATTCTTAGGCATTAGTCTGTAAATCACGCTTAGTTTTATCTTACGACCTACCTTTCAATATATTCAAAAAAGAGAAACCGTCCATTTAGGCAAACCTTTCGTTCCATAAAGCAGTCGCCTGGATCAAATGCTGATTTATGACTCAATCTTGATAATGCTTTTTTGTCAGACAACAACAATAATACTTAATTGAAAAAATAATCTTATACAAGGTGTTAATATATTAAATCACTCAAGGATTTTGCACGCTTGGCAAAGCATGTATTACTATTTCTGCAAATGGAAGAATAAAGGCGTCACATTATGCAGATGCTGTAGGAGGACTTGACAAGAACACGGTAAAGCGATTGACACTCTCCATCCATCTAGCAAAGAAGATTTGATTCAACCTTTAGTCTCATCGCACCTTATTCCAAATAATATCCTCTCCAAACTCCCTCTCCAGCATAGGATTAGTCTTGATAATCCAATACTTCAACCCTAAGAATTCCTCTTTGATATCCAGTAATACTCGCACCTCATTGGCATGCTCATCAGATGGCTCCTTAATGTAGTTCACCACTACACTCTGAAATTCTTTAAGTTTGCGAAGTGCATACTCAAAGAAGCGTTCTTCTCTAATCTTCCTCAGTCCATTCTTTCCATTAAATAGCTCCTCAAGAAGCCTAATGGTGGCACATAGTTCAGGGCTACTATTATTACCCACAATGGAGAATACCATCTGTTTATTTCCGAAGTCTATCTCCTGCTTTAACTTATCCTCTACATTTATAAGTAGTGGGTTTATTATATCATTGTACCTATTCCCTTTTTTACGATTACAGTAGCTACAAGCGAGTAGTAGATTACTCCATTCACATTTTAGCTCCTCATAATCCTTACGAGCCATTCTGTGTTCCACCTCATAGTCCGTTGTTGTGACTCGTTCACAGAGATAGCACTTGCCATGCTGGTCTGTAAGTAGCGTGCCATTGACCATTTCACTCCGAGGATTCACTTTTTCATTAAAAACCTCGGGATAGCTCTTTTTTACTCTTATCATACCTCCTCCAAAATCTCTTTAATCCTCTTTGCATGGCCAATATAGAAGGCATTATACTCACCCTTGGGTGCAGGAAGAACACTCTCTGAGATACTATCAAAGTTCCTAATAATCTCTCTTACTTCTATCTTTTCTGATTCTGTTAGAGATCTCTCTTGTAGCACAAGTTCTTTCAGACGATTAAGTTCCGACATGATGTAGCTAGATTGTGACTTCACCTGGAAGTAGCCCTCAGATAGGGCCTCAAAGGAGTACTCCGTTAGGTCAGTTAGTTCTTCTTGATGCTCCAAATCATAAGCCATAGCACTAGGGAGTGAACTAAGCACAAAAGGAGAGTGTGTGGTAACAATAAACTGGATGTTAGGAAATACTGTCGTAAGGAAAGGAAGTATCTCTTTCTGTAGCTTGAGGTGCAAGTGGGTCTCTATCTCATCAATCAGCACTACCCCCTTCTTGTCATAGACACGAGATAAACTCTCTTTATCCTGCATTCTTAGAATCAGGTCCGCTATAATCTCTATAATTGCGGCATAACCATCAGAGAGTTGAGTTAGTTTGAAAGACTGACCTCTTGAGTTGATTCGGAAGCTATAATCTCTGTAGTTAAATTCCAATCTCAACGCATCATCACTATAAATATGCTTGAGCATCCTCTCAAAATCCCCAAACCACTGAGCTATCTCATCTGCATCTGTTATCTGACCCTCGTTCCTCGCTAATGCCTCTTGTATCTTCAGGTCAGAGAGGAAGTAAAGGAATTGAGAAGTGGCAGATTCTCTTATGTTTTTAGTTGTAGTGAGGTTGGGCTTTGTGGGGTTTTTAGGCTCTATAATCTTAGGCTCTCGCATAGCAGGGTAGAAAGCAATAATAAACTGCCCTTCTTGAAACAAATGTAATATATCTGCAAAATCTAGCAGGAGTTCAACCTTCCCATATAAGTCTGCTACCCAATTTTCTTTCTCCTTTAATTCTTGTTGAAGGGTTACTCTTTCTATGTCGGTATTACATCTTTGAAGCCTCTCTTTGGTATAATCTACCCAGTCTCTATACTTTAAGAAGTATAAGTTATTATCTTTTGTAGTCTTGTCTAGGAAGTCTGCCATGGCATTGAGGAGGGTGGTCTTACCACTACCATTACGCCCCGTGATGATAAGGTGAGGGAATTTGGGATTAGAGAGGTCTATCTCCAAGCCTTTTAGGTGGAGCAAATCATTAATCTTTATCTTGCTGATGTAATTCTTCATAATCTATTCTCTTATCTATTCGTTGAACATTCTGACTTCCCTCTTTAGAAGGGGGCTTATATAATATTGAAATATTCGACTGGGAATCCTGCGGATTTGAGCGATTTAAGTGAGCTGGTCTTTGCCTTATCATCTGCAAAGCCATTGTCCTTAAAGATAAAATGGTAAACCGCAGAAGTATAGCTCCCTATGCAGGGCGATCAAGTCATCGGCAATTTCCCAAGTAACTTCAAGTAATATCGCCACCTATGCAGATCATCAACGCTCCATCACTGACTACAAATATACCATTTTGACGCAAAACGATTTCCATCTACTTTGTTTTATTGAAAGCAAAAATACGCTCGCAGAAATATACTGAATGCTGTTCTGTATCTTCTAAAAACGGCTGTCAATGCGTAAGATTTCCAAGGATTTTGCACGCTTGGCAAAGTGTGTATTACTATTTCTGTAAATGGAAGAACGAAGGCATCATGGAGGAACCACTCGACAAACTTCGCTCCTTATCACGTACCATCAGCTAATTTTTAAACAGCTTCTTAGAGAGAATGAAACCTTCGAATCGAATCTACCAAACTTTACATCAGAAAATTAGCTCTGCATTTTTCTTCTCGACGGCAGCCTTTCCTTTGATCACATTCAGGTGTCTTGTGAAGCCTATTACAAAAGACTGCATCAGCTTGGAGGTATGAAGATGGTTGATGTTTGTATTGTAGTTAGAGAGTTGATAGCCTGCTCTTAAGGTCATTATATTTTTGATTGGGAAATCAAAGTTCAAATTTATCTCATTGTACCATGCTTTTGACGGGATAGTAAAATTCATTCCTTTGGCTACCCCACTACCCTCTCTGATCATAAACAATTCATAATAGCTCTCCCCATATTGTGTTGAGAAGGTAGTTCCAAGCAATGAGGTTTGCCATGAGACAGAGGCCAAAATTGGACAAGACTCCCACTTCAATCTATATGTGGCCAAAACCATCCCCTCAATATCTGCACCCAACTTAAGAGAAGCCGGATTATTGCCATTTCTTGTACAATAGAGTCCACCCAAAAAAGCTCTAACCCCGGGTCCGACATATATGCTAAACGGGAGATTACCAACAATCTTCCACATAGGATTGATAGAGAAGTTTACCCCTATTCCCCAGAAACTTGCATTTTTTGCAGGATTGTCATCAAAGTCAAAAGATATATCCCCTGCATCTCTCAATATCAATGAATGGTCTCCGGCACTAAGAAATCTATAACTTTCAAATCCATACCCAATACTAACTCCTCCATACTTAAGGGGAGACAAGTAGCTATCTCTCAAGAAGTTTCCTCCAACCTTTAGCATATTGGTATTCTGCATATATCGGACAGGATTCTCTTGCGAATAGGACAATGCAATAGAGAGTAAGATGATAGATATGAAAAGTGACAGTTTATTCATTGAAATTATTCTTTATCAACAGAACCATCTTCATCAGAAAAATTTAATCTCTGAATACCCAAAAGTTCATCTCTTAATTCCTCATCGTCTTGGTCGTCTTCTTGAGAAAAGGGCTGAGGTTCTTCCTCTTCGTCCGACGAACTATCTTCTTCTTTCGGGGTTGGCTCCGGCACCCTCAATGGTTCCAATTCTTCTACTGTCGCCACAACATAATTGGAGAGCCTTTTTCCCTTGGCTCTGATGCTTTTGGTACCTACAAAACTTTCGGCATCCACCTCGAGAGGAAGTCTATGTTCGTCCTCTTTGCCGAAGGTCACCTTAAACCGTGCATAAGGGGTATCTGTCAATAAGATAAGTTTATTCTTATCACTTTCTCCCTGAATAAACTCACGCTTATCGTTATTCTCAATATTAAAGCGCTTAAGGTAAGTATATCCCTGATCTCCGTCAAAATAGATAGCCGTCCATACTTTGTCGGACTCATATCGCTCGATCTTAAGAAGGTTTGACTCAAAATGATTGTTGCCACTAAAACCGGTCAGATAGGACTCCCCATTCTTAAGAACTACCAATATCTTATCTTCGGGCATAAAGCTACCCAACAATTCCCCCTGCTCATCATAATTGATACGAAGTACATCTTTGTCAAACCAAACCTTACGAGCTCCAAGGGTCGATGAACCTTTCTCTTTGAGAGAGATCTTATGCACTTCGCTTTTCGTCAGAATATTTCCCTTTGCCGTACGGGCCTTAATCAAAATCTCACTAAAGTCCTTGTCAAAAGAGAATATCCGTTGTCTGGGTTTAGGCTTAAGGATCACCTTGATCATCTCTGCCTCTGCATTTTTGTTTGCACTAAAATAGAGGACTCTCGAATCGGGTTTACCCTGCGTAAGATCATACTCCCTATCACGAATATAACTGGTGACATTAAATCGCTTGATAAAGCTGGTACCCTTCTTGCCATGACGATACACAACATTATAGACAGTCCTCTCACGATCTTTTTCGTATCGATCGATATGAATTACCTCCTTCTTGCCAATAAAGAGCTTCTCTTCGACCTTCATGACCTTGTAAGTTCCATCACGGAAGAATACAATAAACTCATCCAAATCCGAACAATTACAAACAAACTCGTCATTCTTTAGAGAAGTACCGACAAAGCCCTCCTCTCTATTGATATACAGTTTTTCGTCCAAAGCCACGACCTTGGTAGCTTCGATGGTACTGAGGCTGACAAGCTGCGTTTTGCGAGGAAAGTTGGCACCATACTGCTCCTTAAGGTAGGTGTACCAGTTAATGGTGTATTGCACTATCTCCTTAATGTTTTTCTTCAGTTCTTCGATATCTTTCTCCAACTGCAACATCATCGCCTCATGCTTAGGTATATTAAACCGTAAGATCCTCGCCATCTTTATTTCCAAGAGCTTCTTCAGATCCTCCTGTTTAATCGGGCGGATAAACTTATCTTTCCAGGGATCAAGCCTTTTATCAATATGGTTGAGGGCAGCAGTTTCATTTTTAGCCTCCTCAAACTCTTCATCTTTATAGATTCTCTCCTCTATAAAAATTCGTTCGAGCGATGCCCCAAAATATTGCTCCTGCTTCTCTTTCAGCCTATTCTCCAAGTCCAACTTCAGAAGGGCCTTGGTCCTATCTACACTCTTGCGAAGCAAATCACTAACACCCAAAAATTCGGGTTTCTCATCTACAATGACACAAGCATTGGGAGAGATATTAACCTCACAATCAGTCAAAGCATACAAAGCATCTATCGTCTGATCGCCAGAAACTCCATTGGGCAATATAACTCTGATATCAGCTTCAGAAGCAGTCATATCGACCACCTGCTTAATCTTGATCTTTCCCCTGTCATTGGCCTTAAGTATAGAATCAATAAGTGTCGTAGTAGTTTTGCCCGCCGGAAGCTCCGTAATCGAAAGAGTCCTATTGTCAATCTTCTCAATACGAGCACGGCTTTTGATCCTACCACCTCTCTGACCGTCATTATAGTCGGAGCAGTCGAGAAATCCACCCGTTGGGAAGTCCGGATATAAAGTAAATTCCTCTCCATTGAGGTAGTTGCAAGCAGCATCTATCAACTCATTGAAGTTGTGTGGCATAATCTTACTGCTAAGACCGACTGCAATCCCCTCAGCTCCTTGCAAAAGAAGAAGAGGAAATTTGACAGGCAAAGCCACCGGCTCATCAGCCGAACCATCGTAAGACCTTTTCCAATGAGTTACCTTATCATCAAAAAGCACCTCTTGAGCAAAATGTGATAGACGAGCCTCAATATAACGACCGGCAGCCGCACTGTCTCCGGTCAGAATATTACCCCAGTTACCCTGCATATCGATGAGATACCCCTTCTGGCCTATCTGTACAAGCGCATCATTGATAGAGGCATCGCCATGAGGGTGATATGCCATGGTTGCACCGACAATCTTGGCAACCTTAGTCATCCTCTCTGTGGCTAAGGTATGCATGGCAAAGAGAACACGCCTCTGCACCGGCTTAAGACCATCTTCAATGTGAGGAACGGCCCTCTCAAGAATGACATAAGAGGCATAATCCAAAAACCAAGTTCTGTACATCCCTCCCAGATTACGCATCACAAGGTTGTCTCGAGAGCTACTTTCAGAAATCACACTTTCGCTCAAATCTTCTTCAGATTGGATAGCATCGCCACCCTCTACCGCATCATCAGCTACATCATCACGACCGGCTGACAAAAGCTCACCTTCTGAATTGTCCGAGATAGGGTTAGATATATTATTCTTCTGTTCTTCGTTATTATTATCCTCTTTCATTGGGTCTAATATTCTTATATATGACTGCTTCTAAACAAAGATACTTAATTTGTTTTTTACTCATACATTACAAGCGAGATGAGAAGAAAATTCCTCCTAACCTACTTGAAGATATGGCAAATAAACAAGTCATTCCTAATCAAATAAGCAACTATTGGTAAGTTGCAACAGCAGATCATTTTTAGTACCTTAGCCTCTAAGCAATAAAAACCATGGAGATAATCATATTACTTACCCTGCTTTTATTTATCTGTTGGCTTGGCAGAGCACTCTTCCGGGCAACAGAGTTGTGTCTCATTGGTAAGGAGCAAACAGATCTCGGCAATGGTCTTTCTCGTGGGGCTGAGAAGCTCGTGATGAGAAACCTCTGTTTGTTAAATACTGTTACCATATCTGATGCCAAAAAAGCGACTCAAACAACACTGATTCAACTTCAAAATCGCAACTTCCGGGGTTAGGGTCATCTGACCTTCTTATCGACTTTGCCCGTTTTGTTAGTACGAAACGGGCTTTATTTATGCGCTATTTTAACAAATAAGCTCGCGCGAGAAGCAATCTGTTCTCGCGCGACTTTCGATCCATTGTCGCGCGACCTTGACATACGAAGTCGCGCTACTTAGGGTGCAACCTCGCGCGAGGTTAGGTTCAAAGTAGCGCGAGAATGGATTGCAAGTCGCGCGACCTTACAAAAAAGGCGGCCTAAAGTCGATTTTTAAGCCGCCAAAAGACAAATTAAAAACGCCCTTTATGTATTTTAACATTTGCCGATACCAATAATTCCCACTCCCGCTCTGTTTTTTCTGAAATAAGCCCATTTTTAAGGTCAAAAAATGCTGTTTTTATGGCCGAAAAATAGGATTTATAATTAACACTATTTATCTAATTATCCGCGATTTAATCAAGATACATTCTGGTATAGACTCCGTTTATCCATTATCATTTCATATCCTAACACTACAATATACCTGTTAGTCCGGGTAGTCGAGATAAAGTTTGTTTACTTGTAATTGCTTCAATCTTATGTTTCTATTCGAATATGATTAAGATGGAAATGTAATTTGTATCTCTTTTGATTGGAACTTTATTTTTCTTGTTCACTACCTATTTCCGATATAAAACCTCTATCTTTGAAACATATTTTGGATTGAAGGCATCTTAGATGGTATAGAAACGATTCTTTATTCCTTCATTCATATTTAAATAATCAAATGTATTATGGAAATAGTAGTAAGTGGTATTCGCCCAACAGGCAAGTTACATTTAGGAAATTATTTTGGTGCAGTAAGGTCTTTCCTTAAGATGCAAGAGTCCTATGATTGTAAGTTTTTTATAGCTGATTGGCATTCTCTGACTACACATCCACATCCAGATAATATTATTGCTAATACCCATACGATTCTTGCCGAATATTTGGCTGCCGGAATCGATCCCGAAAAGGCAACTATATATGTACAGAGTGATGTACCTGAGGTGTTGGAATTGTATCTATACCTTAATATGAATGCCTACTTAGGAGAACTCGAGCGAACAACGACATTCAAAGATAAAGCAAGAAAGCAGCCTGAAAATGTCAATGCAGGCCTTTTGACTTATCCAACTTTGATGGCAGCAGATATTTTGATGCATAGGGCTGTCAAGGTACCGGTTGGCAAAGATCAGGAGCAGAACATGGAGATGGCAAGGAAGTTTGCCAGAAGGTTCAATACAATCTATGGAGTAGATTTTTTCCCTGAGCCTGCATCGTTTACATTTGGAAAAGAGGCAGTGAAAGTGCCCGGTCTGGATGGTTCCGGTAAGATGGGTAAAAGTGAAGGGAATGCTATCTATCTCTCGGATACCGAGAAGGAGATTAAGAAAAAGGTAATGAAGGCTGTGACAGATTCCGGCCCAACAGAACCTAACAGTGTAAAGCCTGAGCCCATTCAGAATCTCTTTACCTTAATGCAGATGGTTTCTACAGAGGAGACTTACAACTTTTTTGATGAGGCTTACAACAATTGTAATATAAGGTATGGTGATTTGAAGAAGCAATTGGCGCAAGATATTAATAACTTCTGTGCTCCAATTAGAGATCAGATAGAAGATATATTCAAAAATAAATCTTATCTTGAACGAGTAGCAAGAGAAGGTGCCGAGAAGGCGCGCGAGAGTGCTAAGAAGACTCTGGAGGAGGTTCGTCATATCATAGGATTCCCTCCGATTCGATAATGTTTAATTGATAAATACAAGATATAATGCAAATACAAGGCAAGATTATTCATGTGCTTCCGCTTCAGTCCGGAGTTGGACAGGCATCCGGAAAACCCTGGAAAAAGCAGGAGTATGTTTTGGAAACAGTAGCGACAGATTATCCGAAGAAGATTTGTTTCTCTCTTTGGGGCGATCGCATTGAGCAATTTAATATTCAGGAAGGTGAAGATTTGACTGTAGATATTGATGTTGAAAGTAACGAATATCAAGGTCGTTGGTATACCAATGTGAGAGCGTGGAATGTAACAAGAGGTTTTGTTCAGCAGATGGCAATGCCTATGCAGCCTGTGATGATGCAACCGGGAATGGTTCAGCCGGGAATGGTTCAGCAACAAGTGGTTCCGCAGCCGGTAGCTCCTCAGCCAATGACTGCAGCACAGACGGTTGGTACTGCACCACAAGCTCCTCAGGAGCCGGATCAGCAGTCTATGGATGACCTACCATTCTGATCGTAGCAATAGCGAAAGATTTAGGAGTTGTTTTGACTTGCTCTTGTCAGAGAGAGATGTAAAGCGACTTTATAATAAATTGTTGGGGATATCTCCAAAGTCAAAAGATAAGTCTTATCGAGAAAGTTTGAGGCTTATATTTGATTTTTGAGCTATCCCCTTTTGTATTTCAAATAGATCATATAGTTTTTTTCAATCCCAATATGTCGGTGAGAAGAGATCCTATTCAATGGTCGAATATCTTTTTAAGTTTTATACATTAGATTATGCAACTTACTGTGATTGCAGTCGGAAAAACCGATCAGCGGGAATTGAACAACTTGATTGGCAATTATATTTCTCGTTTGGGTAAATACATTAGTTTTAATTTTGATATTATTCCGGATGTTAAGGCCTCCAAATCAAGATCTATTGAGCAACAAAAAATTTCCGAGGGGGAAGAGATCATTGCCAGACTGAAGCCTACAGATTTTGTTGTTTTGTTTGATGAACATGGCAAGACCTATACAAGTAGAGAGTTTGCTGAGAAGATCGAACGACGAATGAATGAGTCATTGAAACGACTCGTCTTTGTGATTGGAGGTCCTTACGGCTTTTCCAAGGCTGTCTATGATCGGGCAAATTCTCTGCTGTCTCTTAGCAAAATGACCTTTTCTCATCAGATGGTAAGGCTTTTTGCTGTGGAGCAAATTTATAGAGCTTTCACCATCTTAAATAAGGAACCATATCACCATGACTAAGAGGTATTGATTTTGGTATCTCTTCTGAGTCTGTTTTTATCGAGTAGCATTCATCTTTTGTTCTACTGTTTTCGATTTTTAGTGTTAAGTTTGCTATGCCGTAGTGCCTATGGCAGACATTTTTTTACTGTTTTGCCTAAGGCCCTGTTTTGTTGACACTGATGGGTATGGCTATATTTGTAAATATTCAAATCGAAATAATGATAATTTAATTGCAGTATAG
This sequence comes from Falsiporphyromonas endometrii, assembly GCF_042654485.1. NCBI lineage: Bacteria > Pseudomonadati > Bacteroidota > Bacteroidia > Bacteroidales > Porphyromonadaceae > Falsiporphyromonas > Falsiporphyromonas endometrii. The sequence goes on from NZ_JBHSGO010000166.1 coordinate 10,481, forward strand.
AGCTGTATGAACTGGAAAGAAAAGTATAAAGATCGTTTTGTCACGGCTAAAGAGGCTGTTATGAGGACCCTTAAGCCTCATTCAAATGTTGTATTTGGTCATGCTGTAGCTGCTCCTGAGCGGTTTTCGAAAGCTATGTTTGAGCTTAGAGAATCTTTGGAGGATATTACAGTTTTTCATATGCTGTACTTCGGGAAGGCTTACCATCTGGCGCCGGAGATGGAGGGGCATGTCAGGGGATTTCTCAATTTTTTGGAGGGTAATTCCAGATCTGCGTATGAAGAGCATAGGGCAGATTTTGTCCCTTGTCATTTTCATGAAGTGCCGGCATTGTTTAGGGAAGGATTTTATCCTGTAGATGTTGCTGTAGTCCAAGTTTCTTATCCCGATGAGGAGGGTCGTTGTTCCTTTGGAGTTTCATGCGATTATACCAAACCTGCAACCCAAAGTGCAAAGATTGTAGTTGTTGAGATGAATCGTCAGATGCCCTATATTGGTGGAGACAATTTTATACATCTTGATAATATTGACTATATTATAGAGGTCAATGAGCCGATATTTGAAATTCCGGCTGCCAAGATTGGCGATATTGAATTGGCTATTGGCAAACATTGTGCTGACCTTATTCATGATGGCGACACTTTGCAGTTGGGAATAGGTGGCATTCCTGATGCTGTATTAGCCGGTTTGGAAGGAAAGAAGGATATCGGCATCCATACTGAGATGTTTACAGATGGGGTGATGAAGGCTATTCGCAGTGGCCTTATCAATAATTCAAAAAAGACGCTTCATCCGGGTAAGGTGGTAACTTCCTTAATCTTTGGAAGCAAAGAACTTTATGACTTCTTGGATCACAATGATATGATTGAGTGCTATCCGGTTGATTATACCAACAATCCTTATGTAATCGGAAAGAATGATCGTCTTGTGTCTATCAATAGTTGTATAGAGATGGATCTTATGGGGCAGGCAGCTTCTGAGACGATTGGTTACAGACAGTATAGTGGCACAGGAGGTCAAGTAGACTTTTTGCGTGGAGCCAGATACTCCAAAGGTGGTATCTCCATTATGGCTTTTCCATCGACTGCTGCCAAAGGCACAGCTTCTCGAATAGTGCCCATTCTTTCTGAAGGTGCTTGTGTGACAAGTGGTCGTTTTGAGATCGATTATGTTGCTACAGAGTATGGGGTGGTACGTCTACGTGGACAATCACTTAGACGTCGAGCCGAGCTTCTTGCTTCAATTGCTCATCCTAAGTTTAGACCGGAGTTAGAAATGGAAATCAAAAAACGGTTTTACTGATAAAACTAATTATATCTTGATTTAAGATTTAGGAGTTTAGGACTTCTAATCTTTGTTCTATTACCGCTTTTAGGTTGTGTCGGCGGACACGTATAGCCTAAAAGCGGTTTTTTTATTGTTTAAGAAGGTCTTTTGATACTGTCCCGAAAAAGTGTGTAAGACCCAAGACAATTATCTTTGAAAAAGAAAAAATAAAACGATAAACAGTATGGATCTTACACGCACACAAATTAAAGAAATTATTTCGAATCAACTGACA
>NZ_JBHSGO010000167.1:0-12156 GCF_042654485.1 Falsiporphyromonas endometrii
ACAGACAATTCGAAATAATTTCTTTAATTTGTACTTGTGTAAGGTTCATGCTTTTTATCGTTTTTTAGTTTGTAATTTCAAAGATAATAGTCTTGGGTCTTACACACTTTTTTGGGACAGTATCGATTGGATTAAGAGAAGAGGCTAATATTGATCTGTTTTTGTCTAAACTGCCTTGCCATTAGATTTGTAAATCTCAAGAACAGATCAAAGAACACCATTTTGCTATTGACATGCTGCATTATATGCCTTATCGCCACATCTATTTCATTTGATATCTGCATAATATTTGCACCATTGATGCAGCCGGACAACTGTATTGCAAGTTCTTTTTCTCTTTGATTGAGATATGTAATCTGACTTATTCCGAGTGGGTACATATATAGCTCTCTAAAATAGGAAGCAAAAGATTTAAGCAATGAGACTTGATATTCTCTTCCTAAGTCGGCAAACTCCTCAGCCAGTCTTCTCATGACAAGTGGCTTGGGAGGGTTGATAAAAGAGAGCATTCTTACAAAATAGATCCAATGCTCTTCTCTTTCGCCTTTGTTGTTTAGCTCATCAAGGGCTTTTCTCATTTGACCACAAGAGAGATGAGCGGCTTCTCTTATCTTTTCGATATCGCAATGGTCTCCCTCCAGCTTAATCAATGCATTTACAACTTCCTCTTCCGTCAGCAAGGGAAGCTCGATCTCTTGGACTCGGCTTTTTATTGTAGGCAGTAGCAATTCGGGTTCAATAGAAACAAGGATAATAAGGGTATCCTTTGGTGGCTCTTCAATCAATTTGAGAAGTTTATTGCTCAATGCCTCGTGCATCTTTTCGGGTTGCCAAATGATTAGGACACGATATTTGCCCTCTGCAATCTTATAACTCATTCGCTCCTCCAAGACAACATTTTCCTTGCTATATATCATTGCTTGTGAGTTGCCCGCCTTGATTGCATTGAGCCAATCTACTCGTGTAAGATATGGTTGTTGTGCATTTTCCCTCCATTCCTTTAGATAGTCATCGCAACTTTTTTTGTCTCCTCCCACAATGGGAAACAAGAAAAAAAGATCCGGATGCGCCAACAGCTCATACTTGATGCAAGCAGAGCATTTGCCACAAGGCTCTCCATCGTGATGATCCGTACAATTGGCATACTGCGCCAAAGCCAATGCGATAGACAAGGCACCTGCTCCATCTGATGAACTAATCATCATTGCATGTGGCAATCTATGAGTATCTGCCAAACTTTTGAGTCGCTGTTTGATAAGATCATACCCGGCTACATCATCGAATCTCATCGATCACCTCCCTCTCTAATGATAAGATATTCATCAGAAGTACAATCAATTACTTCTGAAGGGATCCTTGCAATCTCTCCGGAATCAATCAAAACATCAGCCCTCATATCATGATGTTTGGTCTCTTCATATTCTGCAATAAGCTCGGGATTGGATAGATCCTCCACATTCAAATCTTCGCTCGTATTGATAGAGGCAACCATCAAAGGGTCTTCCAACAGATGGATCAAATGCTTAGATACCGGATGAATAGCTAATCTCAAACCAATCTCTTTTCGATCTTTGATAGTCTTCGGAAGTTGACCCAATGCCGGCAAAATAAATGTATATCGACCCCCCTCTCTATCCTTGATAAAGCGGAAAGCCTCATTATTGATACGACAAAACTGAGCCGCCATAGATATATCTTCACACATCAAAGCAAGGGGTCGCTTAGATTTGCCATAACCTTTTAGCTTGACCAAGCGATCCACAGCCTTCTGATTGAGAGCATCACAAGCATAGCAATACCCTGTACCGGAAGGTAATATCATGAGACTTCCTTGCCTCAATTTTTGTGACAATTGATCTAACAATTGCTCATCGGGAGCATCCGAATATATCTTAATCACTGACATAAGTTTCTTTTGTTTTAATATTGCCCGGTATGTAAAAGTAATGACTTAATCTTACACTGTCATCGTAACCAATCGTTTTTAATCTCATAATCTGATCCCAGGAAGAAATCTTACCATACCTCCGAAGCAACTTTAGTATCTCCTTTCGCTGAAGATAATTGATATAAGGATGGCGAAGATCATCACTTGTCTTGATTGAGTCGAAAGAGATCCTGGCCGGATGTGTCTTGATACAAAACCATGGTTTCAAACCAAGATATCTCTCTTGAGTCATTCCATAAACCTCTTGCAACTGCAATACCGTATAATAACCTCTCAAAATCTTACGATAACGGACAATCCTCCTGGCAAAGACAGGTCCAATCCCGGGAATTTTTGTAAGAGTAGCCGAGTCTACACTATTCAGGTCGACTTGTGTCCCCAAGGGTAGCTTTTCCTTAGGCTTGTACTTTATATGTTTTGGAGGTCCTACATAATGGATAGAAGTTTCGATAGTATCGTCCGTCGGCCTATTATCTATACTATCCATCCTAAGCGATTCATTTTGCAATGAATAAGATGCCACCTCTTTAGATGGACAAAAATTTACAAACGAAACAATTATAAGTACCGCTATTAGCAACAAGGTTAAGACAATCAATTCACCACGACCAACTTTCAGGAAACGAAGTATTTTCCGTTTCACTCGCACTCCTTTCGCTGAGATATCGCCTTCACTACCCCATCGCTAAGGGTAATCATCCGATCGCATCTCTCAGCCAAAGATTCATCATGGGTCACAATAAGAAAAGATTGCCCCATCTCTTTTCGTAAATCAAAAAACAATTGGTGTAACTCTTCTTTATTTTTCGAGTCCAAACTTCCGGAAGGCTCATCAGCCAACACAATCTTGGGTTTATTGATCAAAGCTCTGGCCACGGCCACCCTCTGTCGTTCTCCACCGGACATTTCATTCGGTTTGTGATCGGACCTTTGTTCAAGATTGAGGATTTTCAGTAAGCGCTTAGCCTCTCCCAAAGCCACATCCTTTTTTATCCCTTGTATCAAAGCGGGCATAGCCACATTTTCCAATGCTGTAAACTCGGGCAACAACTGGTGAGCCTGAAATACAAAACCCAAATCTTTGTTTCTTACCTCAGCCTGCTTGTTTTTGCTTAATGTGGAAACATCCTTTCCCCCAATGATCAGCCTGGCTCCTTTTCGAGGTTGATCGAGAAGTCCCAGTATCTGTAAAAGGGTCGTCTTGCCTGATCCTGAAGCTCCCACAATCGAGACGATCTCTGCTTCATAGACCTCTAAGTCAATCCCCTTGAGCACCTCAAGTGTATCAAAACTTTTATATATGTGCTCTGCTTTTAATACAAGATTTCTTTCCATATACCTAAAGGTACAAATAAAATGAAAGCGACATTCTCACGAATTACTCAGAGCAATGATTACCTCGGCCGCCATTCGAAGACCAAACATGGCAGGCATATAACTCAGCGTCCCCGCCGTAGACTTTTTGTTTTGCTCATTTTCCACCATAATGACAGCATTCCTATTGGGCAATTCGGAAGAAAACACCACTCTAAAGCCCTTCCTAATCCCCAGTATTTTCAATCTTTTGCGCACCTGTCTGGCCAAAGTGCAGTTGTAAGATTTCGATATGTCTGCCACTTGAATCTTGCCGGGATCGTATTTGGCTCCCGCACCCATAGATGAGATCACCTTGTAGCCTCGAGCTATGGCCTCGGAAATCAAATATACTTTAGGGCTGAGCGAATCTATGGCATCAAGCACATAATCATACTTCTGCTCATCAAGAAGCTCTCTTACAAGTTCGTCCTTTATAAAAATTTGTCGCAGATGCAACTTAATTTCCGGGTTGATAGCCTCTAAACGCTCTGCAAGCACCTCTGTCTTGGGTCTTCCGATAGTCTGTTGCGTAGCCACAAGCTGTCGATTGATATTTGAAGGACTTACGACATCCGCATCCACAAGTGTCATTTCTCCAATACCTGCACGTGCAAGAGATTCGGCTGCCCATCCTCCTACACCTCCAAGTCCTACGATAAGTATGTGAGCATCATGCAGTCTGACAAGGGCCTCTTCACCTAACAAAATCTCTGTTCTTGACTGCCATTCCGGTATATTGATCATTTTATTCCTCTTTTGTCTAATTCTTTTTGATATCGTTTTGCATTTTGCTGATGCTGCGCATAGCTTGTTGCAAAATTGTGATAGCCGGAGAAATCCTCTTTGGCACACATATAAATATCTTTGGTTTCAGGTGCATTTAACACTGCATCTATGGCATCTTTGGATGCAAGGCGAATAGGTCCCGGAGGCAATCCCTTATTTACATAAGTATTATATGGAGATTTCGTCCTAAGATATTCACCGGTGATACGTCTCAATTCAAAATGACCACTGGCAAACTTAACCGTCGGATCCGACTGTAATGGCATGCCGATATGATAGCGATTGATATACAGTCTTGCAATCCTGCCCCACTCGTCCTTCTTTCCGGACTCCTCCTCCACAATAGAGGCTATGATAGCCACCTGACAGGGTGTAAGGCCCAATTTTTCCGCCTTGCCACACCTGTGAGAAGTCCAAAACTTATCATAAGACTTTTTCATCACACTCAGCAACTGCCTTGGAGTACTATTCCAATATATCTCATACTTACCCGGAATAAAAAGGCATCTAATATTATCCGGATCGAAATCCCCAAATGTCCTACATAAAGCAGTATCATTGAGAGCTATCCTAAGAGAATCTTTCTTCATGGCCAATCGAGAAGAAAACAATGAGACAAGATCTTCTTCCGTTCTAACCAAACCGATATTGAAAGATACGGGAGTTTCCTCTCCATTAATCAAAAGATCGACAATATCACTCTCAGACATACCTTTGAGCACAGCAAAACGTCCCGGCCTCAGCTTAGCACCCAAGTGCTGCCTATCTGCATAAAAATCGAACAACTTGGGATGACGCAAACCGACCTTATTGATAAGCTGAGATCTTACATCGTCGATAGTTGCTCCCGGTCTTAAACAAATGTAAGCAGTATCTTCGATACGCCCCGAAGGGTCCCAATGAATCATCTTGTAAAAGTAAAGGGCGAAAAGTAAAATCAGCAGGACTACAGCTCCTAAGATTGAAGTCACAAACTTACGACCCTTTTGAGACCGAATATGACTACTTGATTTTCGAGACAAGTTCATACAACCATTATTTATATTAATCAATCGATAATCAAGTTACCATCAAATAGCCCCAATATGCCAATAAGCTATCCAATTGACACTCCCTTACCAATTGTCACACAAAGGTAAACTATTCCGAGAGAAAAGATAGGATAAAGACAAATTAGGGCTACATGTGACTACCTTGTTGGTAGTTTATAACATAATAGTCTGAAGTCTTCTGACTCAATCATTTGCAATGCTGTCTTTTAGGCTTTTGCCCTCTTACACTTCTTGAGCACAAAACTCAAAATAAACGGAACCACGATAATGATTGCACTTACCACGTACGCCCAATAATTGGGAGCTCTAAACACAGCCTTGACAGTATAGTCTTTAGAAAGAAGCCTATTGCCGGTAATCCGAAAAGTCAGGTACCCCTCCTTCTCACAAATTCCATTGCCGCAATCTATCACTTTTGCTCCCGGCATCATGAGATGATAATCAATGTCAATCCAATAAAGAGAATCTGTAATAGAGGCATATTTTTGTGCAATTCGTTGACTGACAAGGCCGTCAACACTAAAGAGAGTCTTAAAATAGTCGAACCCAAAAAAGTTGGCTGCCATCGTTCCAAACTTAGAATCATCACTTATACTAAAACCATTTTGCAACATATAATCGATCAATGAGTCTCGTTGACTGATAAGTTGCTCTTTACTTATTGGTACTGTTTTGAGTGAGTCATATTCACTTATCACCACATCAATGGCATCATAAATAATATTGGCAGAGATCCAATGGTCGTACTGTGTCGCCATACTATCCAAATAATCTTGAGCCTCTGCTCCACTCATTCCTTCAAGGAGATTGGGTTGTCCCGTAAGCCAATATGATGCAGCCTTCGGATCCAAATATTGAGAGAGTGGTATCTCAAAAATATCTGAATAATCATTGTAGACCTCTTCGTATTCATAATCGGTATACAGCCATTTGAAATGGCTTTGTATTTTACAGCTTTTCAGAATAGGCTTACCCTCGCACTGAATAGGAAAATGCTTTGCCATCTCTTCGACCGAACTATAATCTTGAGAAGCTATACAACGAACCTTATGTAAAGTCGAATCTTCCTTAGAGCTCTCTCTCTTCCAAGTTTTCTTCCATCTCGGGTCATCTAAAATTTTAGATATGGTTTGACTTGGGTGTGCCTCATTGAGCATGGTAGCACTATCTGTCAAAAAGCTTATCTCACGATGAGCCGACCCATCTCTATTGATTACTGTCAACATCGAATAATTGTCCTTGCATGAGGTAAATAAGACCAACAATAGCAAGGTTAAGAAGGATAGGTTAATTGCTTTCATTGTAGGATTGTTTTAATTGTTTGATAATCTGATGTTGTGCCTGCTTTTTCTTAATATAACAGAGAAGGGTTTCGCCCAATCCCACGCTATCCTTGGCAATGGCACAATCTGTTTTATACTGTTCAATGCATTGTCTATAATCGGTTGGAATTACTTTAGATTGCTCTACGGATAGGCCATTTAACATCACAAAGGCAAGGACGACAATAGCTGCAACAGAGGTTAATCTACAAGCAAATATCATAATATGGCGCTTAGACCATTTGGATGGATTGGACACTTGGGGATCCTCCTCTTTAAGATTGGATATGCTATCCATAATCGATCTTGTCATCTCATCTTCGTTGTCTATCTGCGGTTGACGATCGCGAAGTTGCCTAATTATATCGTCTAACTTATTATTCATAACCAAATTGCTTTAATAGTTCTTTCATTCGCTTTCTTGCAAGGTATATGTTACTCTTTATCTTGTCGGGACTAAGACCTGTGATTTGCTGCACCTCTTCATAAGTCAAATCCTCCAAGCACACCAATGTAAATACCAGTCTCTGCTTATAACTAAGTTTTTGTGTCAATACTTTGATGATTGCAGCGAGTTCGTCGTTTTGAATCTTCTGATCTGAAGCCAAATCACTAATCACATTGTAAGATAGATCGACAGGGCCACACTCCACAAGATGAGACCTCCCTTTTAGATAGTCCAAGCATACCCTCGTAGCAATAGTATACAGCCAAGTCCTAAAACTCTTTGTCAAATCATACTTATTGAAGTTGACCCATACCCGAATAAAAGTTTCTTGAACAACATCTTTGGCGGCATCCTCTTGACACAGAAGCCTAAATGCCACAGAGAAGACCAACGCTTGATAGCGTTCTACTATCAAACGGAATGCTTCTGTGTCTCCATCCAAGCATCTTAAATATAACTGCTGTTCATCTTTCAGTTCCATCTGTATGTTCTTTTGTATAGTATACGATTGTGATAGGCAAAAGTCGAAATTCAATAACATCACTGCAAACATTTGACCGGTATAAAAAATGCCATCAAATCTCAACAATTCACTAAATAAACCAATCTAACAATGTTAATGTAATTGATTTTTAGTATCTTAGCTACATAATCAAATAGAAACCATGGGAATACTCATAACACTCATCATATTATTGTTTTTAGTGCAGCTTGGAAGATCATGCTACCAAGAGGCTACAATTCGTCTCATAGGCTCTGAACAAATAATCACCTCGGCAAGCATCAAAAGCAATGGTCCTATCTATCTTTTCTTATGGGCTGTGAAGCTCGAAGAAAGAGCACTATATCTGTTAAATACTGTTGCTGCATCTAATGCTCTACAAGGGAATCAAATATCACTTATTTACAACGAATTTCATACAATTCGGGGTTAGGGGACTCTGACCCTATAAGCACTTTGCCCGTTTTTATAGTACGAAACGGGCTTTTTTATGCCTTATTTTAACAAATAAGGTCGCGCAAGAAGCAATCCGTTCTCGCGCGACTTTCGATCTGATCTCGCGCGACCTTGACATGCGAAGTCGCGCTACTTCGGGTGCAACCTCGCGCGAGTATAGATTCAAGGTAGCGCGAGAATGGATTGCAAGTCGCGCGACCTTCCCTAAAAAGTGGCCTGAAGTGGGTTTTTAAGTCGCCAATTTGTCCATAAAAAGTAGCATATACATATATTAACATTCCAATAGGACGGTTTCGTCCTATTGCTTTTAGATTTTGTGGAGAATGAGCCTCTTTGGGAAGTAAAAAAGAGCTGCATTGGAACTAAAAACCGGACAATAATGTTTACATTATTTATATATTAAAGATGAATAATTGACATAAAAACATCAATCAATCCTGCTCATTTTAATCAATTTCGGTGGGTCTTGATAGACTTCCTCATGACTAAAAAGAGATCAAAAACAAGTAATAGGCAAAATTTTATCGAATTTATTATCCAAAATATCATTTGTCCATTGTCCTGATTGGAGCATATCAATTAACACAATAGGCCATAAAACAGATATAAATGCACCTAAAACATATGGATTTTCCGATACAAATTAAACAGATATACACATTAGGACACTCGTGCCAAGTTTTCAAATATAAGGTAATCTTCATTCAATAAATTCACACTATCATACAATAGACAATACCTATCAATGCAAATTAGATTAATCCATGGCAAACTTTAACTTTGTAAAGAAGATATCATAATTACATCAACGATAACTATGAGTAAGCAAAACCCCTTCAAAAGGGTATTTAAATTTTATGTAACCGGCTTTAAGGAGATGACTTTGGGCAAAACCCTCTGGCTCATTATCCTTATTAAGTTGTTTATCATATTTGTGATACTTAGGATATTCCTTTTCCCAAGGTTCTTGGGAGATAAAGGAGATGATAAAAATAAGGCCGATTATGTACGAAATGAACTGATTGACAGAAAAGCAAAATAAAGAACATTAAAGAATAATAAACAGATTATCATATATTTGTAGAAATCAAACATCAATTATTGTTACTATGAATCTCGAATCATTATTGGATTGGTCAAGGGCACAGTTTGCTCTTACCGCAATGTATCACTGGCTCTTCGTGCCTCTGACACTTGGACTCGGTGTCATCATGGCAATAGCGGAGACCAAATACTATCGTAGCGGAGAGGAATTTTGGAAACGCTCTGCCAAATTTTGGCAAAAGCTTTTTGGCATCAACTTCGCAATCGGTGTGGCTACAGGTCTTATTTTGGAGTTCGAATTTGGGACCAACTGGTCTAACTACAGTTGGTTTGTAGGAGACATCTTCGGAGCACCTCTGGCCATCGAAGGGATCTTGGCATTCTTTATGGAAGCCACCTTCATTGCAGTCATGTTTTTTGGTTGGGGAAAAGTAAGCAAAGGATTTCACCTTACTTCTACTTGGCTGACTATTATTGGAGCTTCTATTTCTGCCATCTGGATCCTTGTGGCAAATGCATGGATGCAACATCCTGCAGGTATGGCCTTCAATCCGGACACAGTACGTAGTGAGATGGCAGACTTCTGGGCTGTTGCCTTGTCGCCGGTTGCTATTATCAAATTTTTGCATACAGTCACCTCTTGCTGGCTTTTGGGCTCTATATTTGCTGTGGCAGTCTGTGGCTGGTATCTTCTTCGCAAACGTCACAATGACTTTGCTATCAGAAATATCAAAATGGTCGTTCCTTTTGGCTTTATTGCAGCAATTCTAACTGTTGCCACCGGTGATGAATCTGCCTACAGAGTATCAGAATTTCAACCAATGAAATTGGCAGCAATGGAAGCATTATATGACAATGGGGCATGTACTCCCGATGGCAAAAATGCCTGCGGTGAGGGCACTGCTCTAAGCCTGTTTGGCGTACTCAATCCGGACAAGCAAAATCCACAAGATGGCAAAGATGCCTTCCTCTTTAATATAAAGATGCCACATGTGCTGTCACTAATGGCTACGAGGACAAGTTGTGGATATGTACCCGGAATCAACAATATCCTTGAAGGCAACTATACCAACTTTAAGGGTGAAGCTCAACTTCCGGCTGACACGATGATAGCTCGTGGAAAAGTTGCCATACAAGAATTGGAAGCATATAAAAATGCCAAAGCTCAAGGAGATGAAGATGCGGCTGCTATCCACAAAGCGGCAATGGAAAAAGACTTCAAATATTTTGGATATGGTTATTTGCAAAATAAGAATGACCTTGTTCCCAATGTACCTTTAACCTACTACTCATTCCGTATTATGGTAGGTCTTGGTATGCTCTTTATTCTTCTATTCATTATATATTGGATTGTTGGTCGCAAAAAAGAACGCCTTGCAAAATCAAGATGGTTGCATATACTTGGTATTTGCTCGGTTCCTCTTGTATATATTGCAAGTCAATGTGGGTGGATTGTGGCAGAAGTCGGTCGTCAGCCGTGGGCTATCCAAGACTTGCTACCACTTAGAGCGGCAGTATCCAAACTGGATGCTACGAATGTCATGATTACATTTATCGTATTCCTCGTCCTTTTCACAGCACTTCTTATTGCAGAACTAAGCATTATGCTTAACGCAATCAAAAAAGGTGTAGACGAAGACGAGACAAAAAACATAGAATCAAAGTAACTCCTTAAAGGAAATATCACAATGGATGCAAATACATATTCAATATTACAGCAATACTGGTGGTTTATAGTTTCTCTGCTGGGAGCTCTGCTGGTATTCTTACTGTTTGTTCAAGGTGGACAATCATTTCTTTTCAGCCTTGGGAAAGACAAACTTACACAACGAATGATGGTCAACTCGATTGGCCGCAAGTGGGAATTTACATTCACCACGCTGGTAACTTTTGGTGGTGCCTTCTTCGCATCATTTCCTCTATTCTATTCCACAAGTTTCGGAGGTGCATACTGGGTATGGATCCTCATTTTGCTATGCTTCGTTATACAGGCTGTCAGCTATGAATATCAGAATAAGAAGGGTAACATATGGGGAAGTAAAACATATCAGGTGTTCCTATTCCTAAATGGTGTATTAGCCCCTATATTGTTGGGAGCCGCTGTAAGTACATTATTTACCGGAGGCAACTTTTTAGTATCAAAATCAAACCTTTTTGATACGACCGGCATAGGATCGACCATTTCTACATGGCAACCATACAAGGGCATTCAACTTCATGGTCTTGAGGCTGTACTCAACCCGTGGAATGTGGTACTTGGCATTGCGGTCCTTTTCTTATCCAGAGTAACAGCTCTTTTGTACTTTATCAACAATATCAATGATAAAGATTTGTTCGTTGCAGCAAAGAAAAGACTATGGCTCAACGCCGGTATATTCTTGGTATTCTTCCTACTATACTTAGGCTTCTTATTGTCCACCAATGGATATGCCGTAACGGACAGCGGGACTATCGAGATTCAAGCAAACAAATACTTCAACAACCTTATGACTATGTGGCCGGTATTGATTGTGTTCCTTGTTGGGGTTGTTCTTGTACTGGCAGGTATCGGTACCACCCTCTTTAGAAGAGAGTATAAAAAAGGTATTTGGTTTGAGGGGATTGGTGTTGTTCTTACTGTATTGGCACTTTTACTTTGTGCCGGATGGAACAATACTGCTTACTATCCGTCTTTAGCAGACATGCAAAGTTCACTGACAATCCAAAATAGCTCATCAAGTCCATTCACTCTCAAAGTGATGAGCTATGTATCTATCTTGGTACCTTTTGTATTGGCATATATCATCTATGCATGGAGAGCTCTCGACCTTCATAAAATTGATCAGAAAGAAATCAAAACAAATGATCATATCTATTGATACAAAGAGCTATACAACAAAATTGTAGTCAATACAAAGTACCAATCATAATGGTACAGATCTTAAAAATAAGGGGCTGTGTCATTATTCGTAATGATTCAGCCTCTATTTTTTTAGCAACCTCTCATTTTTTGAATTTAAGCAGCCAATTTTTGGATGGGAGCTACCATTGGACTCACAGGAACTCCTAAAACCGATAAATAGGCCCTATATGGCGTATTATTCGGAGAATTTCCTCCGTTTTTCTTGGTTTTCATCCTCTTTGCTGCCATTTTCTTGATGTTAAAGGCCATGGCAAGGAAGGTAAAGTCCATTGTAATCATGTCTTTACCAAAATGTCGAAAGCGTCTGTAATGCATATTGGCTTTGATCTGCCCAAAGACC
>NZ_JBHSGO010000168.1:0-12163 GCF_042654485.1 Falsiporphyromonas endometrii
GCTATAACTAGAATATCGCTTAACTTATGCTTGCAACGACCCACTACACGTGGATCTTCTACATTAGAAAAATAATCTTGTATATCCATAACCCAAAGATAAGCCTATTTTGATGCGGTTGCCCTGGATGGAGTATTGCCTTTGTTCTTGGTTTTGATGCTTCTTGGCGAGATGGTCGTCAAATAATGCCTTTGATATAGATGTGTATCTTTGGAGCAATTCCTTATGATTGGTTTTTACTACAATATTATCATAATGATTGATGAGGTTTCTTAGCTCGGAAATTCTTATTTCATAAACTTTCTGATTGAGATAGTGATGCAATTTATCATTGTTGATGTCGAGAAGATCATCCTTGGTGATATGGAATTTCCACAAGAGTTTAATTCTCCAAAGAAGCCTTTTAATCTTTCCCTCAGAGGGCTTTTCTTCAATTGTTTTCCTGATATTGGATAACTTTTGAAGAGTCCAATTAAACTTAAATAGCTGTTCGAAGGTATTCTTATCCGTTGTTTCTAAGGGTTGCTCTTTTAGGATATGCTTTTGATCTGTTTCTAATGCCATCAATTCTTCTCGGTATTTTGCGAGTTTATTGGCCGCATAAAAACCTTTCTGAAGCTTCTTTGACAATGAGATAATTTCATTTTCATATTTATTTAAGCACTCTCTTGACAGCATCTTTCTAATTGGAGTTGGTTTTAATTGTCCTTCATCAAAAAAACTCTCTTTATTATCCTTATTGCCAAGGAGTGCATATAGCTCTGAATAGCCATATTTATCAAGCTTGTCAGCGATATTGGTAATGGCGGCATTGTTGTTGGAGCTTATGGCAATACTATGATTTCGAACAATAAGATTGGCTATAATATTGAGTATTGTCTGTGTTTTGCCGGTTCCAGGTGGGCCTTCAATTATGGTGATTCGATTATTTATAGAGGCTTCTGTGGCTTTTTTCTGACTCTCATTGCATCCGAAAGGGTAGATAAAAGTATCCTTATTCCATTGTTTTTTTGAGCCGGGGTGTATGCCACGAATATAATAGTAGAGAATACGGTTGTTATTGTCCGGATTGATACTATCAAATTGGGATAGAATCATGTCTCTTAGAGAGAAGTCCTCATTGAATCCGTCATCGTTTTCACTTAAGATCTCCTTGGGCAAATTGTTGAAGGCCGGTGTGTCTGAAGCAATTATATCCCGGAGATAATTTAGAGTTTGATTGACATTTTGATTTTTACTTTCCTTGGGTGTTATGTAGATTTCGGAAGTCTTACGGAGAATCTCTTTGCCGTTGTTTTGTCGTAGAAGGACATAGTCTTTGTAAAAATCAACCTGATCATATATATTTTCAAATCGTTGATGCAGCACCTTGATATGGTATTCGCTATAGTCATAGGGATATATCTTCACTTTTTCGAATCCATACTTATAGATAGTGTCTCCATTATTAAATCTGATACAATATCCATTTGAATATCTTCCCTCAATGACCGCGTTGCGTTGCCATCTGTACTCTTTACGTTTTTGACTGAATAGAAATAAAATATAAGGTCTTGGAGTAAGATTATTATTCATCGTTATATTCATCTAATGATAACAAACATAATATAATAATTGGTTATAAAGAGGTCATTGGAAATCTCAAAACATCTATCTTCAATTGGGGGGTGTTGTGAAATGGGATTCTCTTTGATATCTTAATCATTGGTAAAGAATATTCTCGATGGAGAAAAGCATATTACTTACCTTGCTTTTGATTGTCATTTCCCTTGGCAAAAAGGGTAAAAGATGTATTATCAGATGGTGCGAATACTTTCCGAGTGTCAAATGCAATCTTAAGAATGACCTTTCTATTTGGACTGTGAAGTTCGTAGAGGAAAAGTTATATTTATAAGTACTGTTAGTTTGAATACTACTCAATCAGCCTTAATCTTCCCTTAAAGTTTGTGCGATAAAGTATCATCAGATCTTAAAAGTTAGTATTTTGGGTGTAACTTAGAGTTGTATTTAGAACTCCGCTTGGTATGACGGTATCAATGAATGAAGGTTTCTGATCGAAATATGTACCAAAGTATTTATCAATACATCTTTCTCAATAAAGGAATATCTTTATATATTTGCCGGACAATTATTAGGTGATTATGTAGTATATAGATTCAAGAGATTGATTTTTAAACTATTACTAAATTTTATAGTAACATTATGAACAAGAAATTATTTTTCAGTGCAGCTATTTTTGCATGCGCTTTGACGCTGTCTTCTTGTGGAAACAGCAAAAAAACAGGACAAGAGAGTACGACAACAGATTCTGTTACAGCTTCCAACTTTGATTTCTCGGGTGTATATCAAACTACACCTACCGATACAATTTCGCTTGGCTATTATCAATCTTTGAGCATTACTCCTGCTGACAGCCTTTATGATATTGTCTTTTCAGCGTCTAAAGTGAATGGTCGTGAAGGATGTAGCTTTACCGGTAAGGGGCACATCTCCAATGATACCATTTTCGTTGATATAGATGATGCTGAGAATGCGGTAATGACTATCATACCGACTAAGGACAAATTGGGCGTAGAGGTTGCGACTCTCAAAGAAGATAATCGCATGAAGCTCAACTTCTATTGCTCAGGAGGAGCTACATTAGCGGGTACTTATCTCAAGAATACAGTTTCAAATGATCATGTTGGAGCCGTAAAACAAGGTGAAACAATTGGAGAACTTCTCAACAACCTTCCAAAAGAGCAGGTTAAGAAGTCTGAAGGTCACGGGGAGCATGCAGAAGATATTTTTGATGATTATACTATTTATGATCAAGATGGGGGAGAGCTGTTTGTTGTGACCCCAAAGGATAGAGATAATATGCAATCATCTATTAATAGAGTGCTTGTTAAAAGTTTAATGTTCATTACTGACAAGGGCATTTCTAAATTGTCATCATTTGGAGATGTTATCAAGGCATACCCGGATTACAAAATCGAACCAACAGAATCGGAAGTCGTTGTAAATGCCGGTGACAATCTATCATTCTCATTTGACAAGAAGAATCTAAAAGAAGGTTGGTGGAATGAAAAAGATAAGACAGTCAATCTTGATAAGATCCCTACAGATCTTAAGGTGAAAGATTTTATCGTTTGGTGGAAGTAAGCTAATACAAACTTACTATTCATAAATAGGTTGAAGGCTGTGTCTCATCGAGGAGGCACAGCCTTCTTTGTGGTTCGTCCGACATGGACATAATCTAACGGGTGCAAGATCCTAACGCAACCTTATGTCGGTTAGCCTACAGCTGAAGGCAAGGTTGTCTGTCGCTATGCGGAATCATAAGGAAGCTTGTAAGAAAAGCACTGATCTAAGGAACAGAAAATTGACACTAAGGTATATGAGTGTGGGTGAGTCTGCTATGCGAGACAACGCCCAAAAGATATAAGGAACACTCGGTGTAAATCAAGCGGATATAAGTGTGAAAGATTATGTTCTTAATCGAGGGTGTCTCATGGAAGTTCCACGTATGTGCCAACTATAAGGAGCGGAGTAAAGCTTGATATGAGAAGTCAGACGAGGTCAAAGTACCGAATTACGAGATGATTTTGGAAGGATTGAACCACGCAGTACGATAGTAATTGCAAAAACCTGTGATAACCCTTAGTGGCCGGATGTCCGGATAGGAGCTCCTTGCCAGACGATAGGTCGGAAACCGACAATTGGCAAGAGTGGTGTTATTCCAAGGAATGACCAAAGACAACATTGTACACACAAAAGTGGCAAAGCGTGTAACCGCCGTATGCGGAACCACTTGTACGGTGGTGGGGAAGGTCGGAAAACGAAAGTGTGGCCGTGTCAAAACATGAAATTGTGAGAAGCTCTTTTTGAATTGATAGCCACAGCACTTTTATCAATTCATTCCAAATAGGTCGATAGAACATTTGATTATCATTAGGTTTAAAATATTGTAAACCATTTGGACCTTTATGACAACATCTCAAAAGGTGAGGTAAAATTAAGCTGTTGACAATCATTTATAATGATTATAAAGTGATGATATATATATTGTATTAAGAGAACTAATTCCTAATGACATCATTAGAATCTGCCATCAAATGACAAATTTGCGTTAAAAACAATCGCTACCATTGATTTTTTAGCTCTTTGATAGTGATTGTTCTTTACAAATGATAGATGATTTATCTCAAATGTAATTCTGACGCAGCTTCGCCCGATTCACTAAAGCAATATTAGAGCGATACAACTTTGTACAGAGATTGGTTCTTAAAAAACAACTTCTTAATTTAGAATATAAATATTAACTTTGGTGAACAAAATCAATTGTTTAACTATAATAACTAACATATCATTTGAGCTCCAATAGTTTTAACTCAAATAAGTGAATGGAAAGATGAAGCATTTATGAAGTTTATTTTGAACTGATTTTGGTATCTGACCAAGGTACAATGAGCTTATGACCGCTGTTGCAGGATGAAATAGATCATAAACGTATATCTTGAAATTATCTGTTGATCCGATACTAATGCTTTAGGCATTATGAGTTAAAGGTTTGTATGATTGGTTTGAATGGTATTGTTATAAAAAAGATATGTTATGAGTCAAAGTCTATTATTTGCCCTTTTAGGGTTGGCAGTATTGATCATTGCAGTATGGCAAAACTTTGCTAACAGAAAACGTATACACAAACGTATCCACAAGTACGATGACAAAGAGAAAGAAACCAAGAGAGAAAAAATCTCACACTAAGCTATTAGAATATTAAGATATTATTTCTTCTCAACTGAGGTTTGGTAATAGATCCGAGTTTTGGCTCTATAGGGTTTGCCTTGTACCATTCCTTCGCCACTTAGGATCCCTTTTCCCGTAGACTCTTTTAGGATACCGCTATTGCGATCAACCATAATTAGTGTCGTGATAGCACCGGCGAATTGTATCCCGTTTTGTGACATGGTAAGATGATTAACCTGCTCTATGTAGTAGTACTTGTTATCTATATTCTTAAGCGTATTGATGATTTTGCCGTCTGTTTGGACTTGAACACCATTGCCACTTGCATATGAATTGCCTCTTGTCTCCCAACTCTCACCTATACCTATGGGTTTTGTGGGATAGCGGAGATTGATAGGGCATTGAAAATTGGATCGCAGAGAATTGAGAAAATATTCACTCATGCCGGGTATCACGTCATCCAAAGCCTTCACAACTTTGCTGAGGTCTGCTGAGCCAATTGGTGATCCATAGTGATCTATCTTTTGAAAGATAGGTTTGTCGATAATAGCTTTTAGAGCCTTGTTTTCAGAATTAGTGGGGTCATTTGTCGATATGGAAGTGTATGGGATATTTTGAACCTTCACGGTCATATCCATCCGGTTCATAGTGTATTTGAGATCAAACTCACCTGTTTTATTTCCCGGAAAGATTTGAAGTCCCTGCTTAATCAATACGCTTTGATCTATATTATTATTTTGCCCGGCAACTTCAAAACTTATATTGGAAGAACTGTGGGTTGTAAATTCGTATGAAGATTTATCTGTGGCTATCTCGAGTTGATATTTCTGTTGAGCAAAGATTTGTGGACAAAGTATTGAAAGTACAAAGGGTAGGGCGATAAGAGCGATGTGTTTAGTCATGATGTATTAGAATTTGTACAGATAATTGATCTTAAGAGTCCCAACCATTTCACTTGATTTGTCGTATGGATCTTTGGCTGTGTTGGAGAAAATATCATTGAAGGCATAGTTGAAGCGACCCTCAAGCTCTATTAATCCAAGTTTACCCATGTCAAAAGAGATGCCGGGTCCGCCGACCAATCCCCAACCAAACTTACCTTTGACTTCTAAGTTGTGTCGCTTGATCTCAGTTTTGTTGAATCCCTCTCCTTCGATAGAGGCTTGATTGTTAAGCATAAAACTGATTTGAGGGCCCATGTTTAGGAAAAAACGAAATCTGCCCGCTCTTAAAAATAGATTGCTCATCAGTGGAATGTCAATCCATTTGAGTTGCATCTGATAAGCCGGATTGCCTTCTCTGTCCGGCTCGAAGTATTCTTTCCAACCTCTTTGTGAATAGTTGACCTCTAATTGTACTCCGGCGAAAGATTCTACCTCGGCACGAGCCATTATTCCTCCCATATATCCTATGTATGAATCTAATGAAACCTTGGGGTGATATGCCAGTCTACTCATGGATACACCGCCGGACAATCCAACGAATAATTTAGGTTGATAGGGTGGTTTGGGCTGAGCATTGAGATTTGTCACTGCAATGATTGTAGCGACTATGATAAGTAGCAGATATCTAACAGACCTTTTCATAAGATAGTTACTTGGCATTTACGATGGTTTCTCTCAAAGCGGGACGATCTGATTTGGGAGTAACAAAAAACACATTGGCATTTACATGAATCTTCGTGCCATCGGGCTGAACAAATCTAAAATCACTTTGAAGACCATTGGATACAAGTTCAGCTCGATCTTTGTAGAAGTATATACCACCATTGTGTATGGCATAGATAAAATATTTGGCTATGTCATATCCAAGTACGCTATATTTGGGATAAGTATCTGTCACCTTATGATTGTACCAAGCATAGAACTTATTTAGAAAAATGTTGGCATCTTTTGTCCCAAGCGGGAAGTAAAAAGACGAGTAGAATGTGGTGTTATACTTGGGCATCCTCTTCTGAAGGTTAGAAGCAAAAGACTGCCAAGCCGGATAGCCAAATACCTTGCAGCTGATCTCTTGTGCATCAAGTCGATCGAAAAGCTCGGTTAATGTTGTACTCTTTGCATTACAAGGCATTACAACAGCATTATTGATGCTATTGTCGAGCGTCTTGATATCTCTAATTCTGTATGAAATATTAGCGTCCGAAAGAGCTTGTTGAAGGTAACTTATAAGAGGATCATCTGGAAATCTATTGCTGACGAAATAGATTGTATTGTTGCCATATCTTTTGATAAACTCTTTTGCTATGTAAGGATAAAGTGTTTGCTGTAGAGGATTTATTTTGAATAATGTCGAATAAGTGGCTTCATCACTGATCTTGGAGGAGAAGGGAACGACATAGTTGATGTTCTTTTCTTTGCAAAAGTCTGCCAACAAATCAATCTCATTATCATCGCTTCCACCTATCAAAAGATGTTCTCCATACAATGCTCCACTATTGATTAGATGTTTGGTGTCAGCTACACCATCGATGTGATAGGTGTGAAGAACAACAGAGATATTTTGCTTCTTCAAATCGTTTAATCCCATCAAAAAGCCTTCCAAAAAATGTAAATACCTATCAGAGGAACCACTCTTTAGAGGTAATGCAATGCTTACCCTTACTGTATCATGTTGGTTTAGCTGATTGCTGATGGCAGGATAATGGTCAGAGGTTATAAAGATTTCTTGATTTGTGGCATTCTTATCTGTATCAGAATCTGTCACTTTGTCTGCATCCTTAACCTTTCCGGTATCGGGAATAAGCAGGATGAAGTTGGCTTTATAATGATCTCTGTCAATCTCCGGATTGAGCTTTAGAATAGATTCAATACTTACCCCGTAATACTTGGCAATCGAAGTAAGTGTCTCTCCTTGTTTAATTCGATGTCTGAGGACTTGTTGCCTTGGGGGTGTTTGAGTAATGCTTTTGTTTTGTGGAATATTGATAAACTCTCCGGAGCGAAGCGAACGTTTGCTGAGTTCCGGATTGAGCCTTAATATCTCTCCCTCTGTGGTGTTGTATTTCTTTGCGATACCATAGACTGTCTCACTTTTTTCTACATAATGTTTTTTTGTTTGAGCTGATAGGTGACCAAAGGAGAGGCCTAACCCAAGGATCAAGCAAAACAGTCCGTAATGAATAATCTTTTTGTTCATCTGTAAATCCTTTCTAATCTATTCGCGGAAGGAAGTCAATTTGAGATCCCTTAACCTATTAGTTGTTTGTGGCTTACTTAAATTTTAGACCTCTATCTGTAGTTACATAGTACTCTATGCTTTTTGGATATGGGCCGAAATCAAATCATAACCATCCTATTGCTAAAACGACAATATAGGTTTACCATGTACAAAATTAAGAAAATAAGTGAGATGAGAGGTCCGAGTTCTTTGTTTGAAGCCTTCTTCTCGTTCCTCCCATAGAAGTTGCTTTTGATGTTGTTTTTCAATTAAGAAAGGGAGTAGAGTGTAAGTCAATACAAATAGGGTTGTGCCTCAATGAATGAGACACAACCCTGCCTATAAATTAAAAGGATATTCAATTATATCTTCTTAACGATTTCCATACCACGTTTGATAGCTTCTTCATTCATCGGAATAAGCTTGTGGTGACGTTCAGGAAGTGATTTCTTCAATCCTGCAACAACGCTATCGAGTGTTACCATCGGAGCAATCTTAAGCACACCGCCAAGTACAATCATATTGAAACTCTTTTGGTTACCCATTCTTAGAGCCTCTTCTGTAGCATCAACTTCATATACATTGATGTCAGTACGAGTTGGCTTACGATGAATACCGTTTGGATCAAAGAAGATGCAACCACCTTTCTTTACTTTAGACTCAAACTTGTCCATAGAAGGCTGGTTGAGTACAATAACGATATCATATTCATTTACAACCGGTGAGCTAACCGGTTCGTCACTTACTATTACTGTTACGTTTGATGTACCACCGCGTTGTTCCGGTCCGTAAGAAGGCATCCATGAAACTTCCTTTCCTTCCATTAGTCCTGAGTATGCGAGGATCTTACCCATTGAGAGCACACCCTGACCACCGAAACCCGCAATTACTATTTCATATGTCATAATATTATCGAGGTTTATTGATTATTCTTGTTCTGACTTGTGATCAACATCCTTAAGGTCTCCAAAAGGATATTTCTTAGCCATGTGCTCAATCATCCATTCATTAGAAGCAGAAGGAGACATCTTCCAACCTGAGTTGCAAGTAGCTACAATCTCAACTACAGATGTACCCTTGTGGTCAAGAGAATTTTGGAAAGCCTTTTTCAAAGCAGCCTTTGTCTTGCGAACTGCACCTGCAGTGTGGACAGATTGACGTGTTACATAGCATGTACCGTCAAGTTCTTTGAGAAGATTAGAAATCTTCAGAGGATAACCGTTGAGTTCGGCATTACGACCTGCCGGGCAAGTAGCTGTCTTCATTCCTATCAAGGTGGTAGGAGCCATTTGTCCACCGGTCATACCATAGATACCATTATTGATAAATACGATAGTGATGTTTTCACCACGGTTACATGCATGAATGGTTTCTGCTGTACCAATAGCGGCAAGGTCACCGTCTCCCTGGTATGTGAATACAAGTTTGTCGGGATTTAGTCGGCTTGCTGCTGTTGCAAGGGCAGGTGCTCTACCATGGGCTGCCTCTTGAAAGTCAACATCAATATATTTGTATGCGAATACTGCACAACCCACCGGAGCAATTCCGATTGCTTTGTCAGTCAATCCCATTTCTCCGATTACTTCTGAAATCAATTTATGTACTACACCATGGCTACAACCTGGACAATAGTGCATAGCTACATCGTTGAGAAGCTCCGGTTTTTTATATACCAGGTTCTCCGGTTTGATAATATCGTTGATATCCATATTAGATGATATTCTTAATTTGTTATTTGTTGAAATGTTTTAGCAAGTAGGTAATGATGCGGACACCAATAGCCGTAAATCCAATCGTAATAAATATGACCGGTGTTTCCTTTATCAAAAAATATGTGACGAAGGTTGCAATTACCAGTATCAAAAAAATTACCGTCAGGACTTTCTGAAGCTTAATATTGGTTTCTGGTTTCATCTATCCCACTATGATTATTTCATAAGTTTAGCCTTGAGAGCATCCAACACTTCATCCGGTGTAAAGATCATACCACCCATACGGCCATAGTGCTCAACCGGAACTTTTCCGTTGACAGCCAGGCGAACATCTTCTACCATCTGTCCTGCGTTCAACTCAACAGAAAGCATACCCTTTACTTTGTTTGCATGTTCTGCAATTGCTTTCTTTGGGAACGGCCACAAAGTAATAGGACGAAGAAGACCAACCTTGATGCCTTGTTCGCGTGCCAACTGTACGACCTTCATACATATACGTGCTGAAGAACCGAATGCAACGAGCAAATATTCTGCGTCTTCTGTTTGATATTCTTGATAGCGAACTTCGTTTTCCTCGATTTTCGCATATTTCTCTTGGAAACGCTTGTTGTTTTGTTCCATTACAGCTGAGTCAAGCTCGAGTGATGTAATGAAATTTTGCGGGCGACCGTTCTTACGGCCCAAAGTTGCCCATGGAGACATCTCGCGTATCTCATCTTCTGTCCAACGCTTCTTTTGTTCCGGTAGAACTACCTTTTCCATCATCTGACCAATGATACCGTCAGATAGGATAAGTGAAGGATTGCGATATTTGAATGCAAGATCAAATCCAAGTTCAACAAAATCAACCATTTCTTGTACCGAATACGGAGCAAGTGTGATTAGTTTGTAGTCACCGTGACCACCACCTTTTACACTTTGGAAATAGTCTGCCTGGCTGGGCTGGATCGTTCCAAGGCCTGGTCCACCACGCATTACGTTTACAATCAAACATGGAAGTTCTGCACCAGCGCAATAGCTGATACCTTCCTGCTTAAGGCTGACACCCGGTGAAGATGAAGATGTCATCACCTTCTTACCACAAGATGCGCCACCATATACCATATTGATAGCGGCAACCTCTGACTCAGCTTGCAGTACCACCATACCGGTTTTATCCCAAGGTGCTTCAGCTGTCAATGTTTCCAAAACTTCTGATTGTGGAGTAATTGGATAACCAAAATATCCGTCCACACCATTCAGAATTGCTGAATGGGCGAGGGCTTCATTGCCCTTCATTAATTTAACTTCTCCTGCCATTTCTTGCAGCAATTTACAATGTTTACAACTTAACCTTGTAGACGGTTATGCAACCATCAGGACATACTGTGCCACAAGAGGCACAACCAATACAACTCTCGGGATTTTTCATATATGAATAATGATATCCCTTGTCATTTACTTCCTGGGGGTGAAGCTCGAGCACCTTAGTTGGGCAAGCCACCACGCAAAGATTGCATCCTTTGCAACGCTGTGTGTCTACTACCACAGCTCCTCTGAATTTAGCCATTATAACTTTTTCTGATGTAATTGAATACTTTAAGTCTAACAATTCAGGTAAGTAGAATACGGTAATATATCCCTAAAAATAGGTATGTGTTTCCTCTCCTACATTCCTCAATGCCCCTCAAAGATAGCTAAACCTTTTATAGAAATCCAAACATTTTGGTGTTAATCTGTGATTTTTTTGCCCCAAAAAGTATCTATTAGATATTAAAAGCGATAACTATCTACCAATAAATAGTGACACTTTTCTTTTTTAGAGTTTGATTTAGGTATTTGTAATATCAATCTGATAAGATAATACGGATATTAGCTTACTAAATGATATTTTGTATTTCAATAGAATAATTTGGTCGTAAGATGAGTTTATGACTCATTTTTCTATTATTTTGGCGATAAATAAGTCTTTTGTCACGTGGATATGCTTTTTGTTCCTTGTTTGTATTTAATATCGATGGATATTCTCTATTGCTTAGTGTCCGTATTTTAAATGTTAAAATGCCTGATTGTGCAATTTGCATATTACATTTTGATATTTTGTAATGCTCCTTTATTCTATCATTCTATCGGTATTTTATCAATTCTTTCTAAATGTGGAATGAGGTGATGACATTTGTTTGATTCTTTGTGTTTCTGCTTTTGGTATAAATCAATAGAGTGGTATGGGCGTAAATAATAGTAAGCCGGATGTATTAGGACGGGCAATTGTTGCCGTAATATTTAGCCTAAAACAGTATAAATAACAGGGTAAATAGGTGGTTATTATACAAATAATGTAAATTTATTTAGCTGTTTATTAGCCATAAAAAAGTACTTTATTGACCTAAAAAGAGGCTCATTCTCCACAAAATCTAAAAGTAATAGGACGAAACCGTCCTATCTAAGTGTTAATATACAATACTTCGGTAAATTTTTACCGAAAAATTAAAAGTTAAACAATAGAACTGACAAAAGTCGGTTCGAAAACACTAAAGAGATCATTGAAATGTTGTCAAAACGAATGGTTAAGCATGAAGAAA
>NZ_JBHSGO010000169.1:0-13556 GCF_042654485.1 Falsiporphyromonas endometrii
ATAACTATTTGTATACCATAAAGATAACTATTATTAATAACATGGAAAAGACTTAATATAGAGAAAGTTGAAACTTTTTTCAAAAAACAGAAAGGGCTGCGCCAAATGGAATTTTGACACAGCCCCAAAGTCGTTAGAAAGGTCAAGTGACCCTAACCCTCGAATTTGAGATTTTGTGGTTGAATGAGTGTTGTTTGAGTAGCTTTTAGATCCACAATCAAGGCAACAATATTTAACAAATAAACCTCTCCTTCTACGAACTTCACAGCCCATATAGGAAGACCATTCTTGAGATTGTATTTGATGGTTAAGGAGGCTTCCATTTGCTCCCCGGTGACAAGACATATCTTACCCCTTTGAAGGAATAATCCTCCAAGCGAAGTGATAATGAAAAGTATGGTAAGTAATATGCTCATCTCCATGGATCTTATTCTCTATGAACGACTAAGATACTAAAAACGATCCTCTTAAACAACACAGAATACTATCCAACTAATAATGTCCTAAACGATTTAGTTCAGAATTATTGCTACACGGTAAAGTTTTAATAGCTAAAAAAGTAAGGGCTGACACTTTAGAGACGGGATATCAGTCCTTTTTGCAACCTTTTAGCTTGCATAAAAAAGTATAGAAATGAATGAAAGTACGAATTTACCGGACAGCAATGGTAAACAATCAACAACAATGATCCTATCCACCTAATTGAACAACTCAAATATCTTATGAAGCATATCAACATTATTTGGATAGGGACTTCTCAATTACCCACAGAAAGAAGGCTGTCCATTACAGACTATCCAATAGTCAAAATACAACACATAATAAACAACCTCTCCAGAGGTACAGGGATCTATATTTTGTTTAACTTTGAAGGAATTTAAATATCAGCTAAATTATGTCAGACAAAGATCAAAACCAACTTTCTACAAAGGATCGAAAAGGCTATGTGTATATCCTAACCAATCAAAGTTTCTCAGACGATTGGATAAAGATTGGGAAAAGCAAGAGACAAGTTGATATTCGATCAAAAGAGCTTGACAACACGGCTATTCCTCTTCCATTTGACATTTATGCAACCATCAAAACTGAGAAATTCAATCAAGTTGAAAAACTGGTTCATAAGACAATTGATAGGCTTACAGATATGAGAATTCGCAAGAATAGAGAATTCTTTAATGTTGATCCCGCCGTTGCTTTAGACATCTTCCGAGATATAGCTGCACTCATTGATGACGCAGAAGTTTATATTTACCAAGACAATATACCTCATCTCGATTATGGTCAAACACCAGATATTACTAAACAAAACAAATCTAATAGAAAGGCATTCAAATTCTCAATGGCAGGGATAGAAATAGGAGAAGAAATAACCTTTATTCCCACAGGGCAAAAAGTGAAAGTAATAGATCAAAGGCACATTATGTACAATGACAGAGTTATGACCATGACAGGATTTGCCAAAATGTACATGCCTGATGATAAAAGGTTCCCTTCCGATACATATCAAGGACCCAAATACTTTCAATATAAAGGAAAGATTCTTACAGAATTAAGAGACGAACTGGAGAAAGATCTCGAAGAATAAACCTCCTAATAGAAATAATTGATTGATAAAAAAGCACTATAAAACTTCGTCTATCAAGGTCTCTTTTACTTTGAATGGCAATCTTCCTACTTTTCTACAACTTGACACGACCGCGATTTTATGAGCATTTACCATTGCGAAGAATAGCTTTTCATACAATGTTCTATCTTCTCTATGCCAATGTCCTTCATAGTCCACTACATCGAAGGGAATGAGCGCAGCCTCAATCATGTGATAATCCTTAAATACTTTGGGCTCTTTTCCCGGTTCGTCAGGATACTCGACAAGGTATATGTCATTCTTATCCATCATAGGTACTACCACTCTCTTCTCTTTTGCAAGAAGATTCATTGCTTCTGTAATGTCGATTTGACCCTCTTCAGCAATATATCCAAGGATAACATCAGACTTGATGATTTTCGGATGCTTCAAGAGCCTGCTACATAGAGTCTTCTGCTCCTCAATAAGTTGTTCCTTTTTGAAATTCTTTTCCAACAAACTGCACTGATATGCAATATCTTCGCGTTCATTATCTACAACAGACTCGTACAACTGACATACAGGACCAAAACCACATCCAAAAGCATATTGAGCACCTTCAGAGATTGCATTTTGGATAAAATGTTCTGCTCTTTCCACAGCATCTTCAATATGATAACCCCTTGCAATATATGCAGCTATGGCACTTGCAAATGAGTCTCCCGAACCATTGACATTGTGTGTATCTATTCTCTCTTTGGTATAAACTCGTTGAATCTTCGTTTTGGGGTCATAGAAAAAGTCATAGAGTTTATTTCCTTGATGGACCGACTTTACAATCACGGCATTGCCCCATTGACAAAGAGTTTTCAAATCTTCATTGGCACTATCAATCGTTATTGGATGCTGAAGCAAAAGCTCAGCTTCTCTACTATTGGGAGTGATAATAGCAGCCAATGGAAACAAAAACTGCTTGTAAGCCTCGACAGCATCCTCTTCTATCAATCTATATCCATTGGTATCGACCATGACCGGATCTATCACCATCGGAACTTCGCGATAATGGGTTAAAACATTTGCCACACATTCTATAAGGGAACGACTAAAAAGCATACCGGTCTTGATACAATGTGCCTTGACATCAGAAAGATACGAATGACTCTGACCGGAAACCATATCTTCCGGTATTGCAAAAATTCCTTTTACTCCATGCGTATCTTCATTTACTATCGTAGTCAAAGCTGCAGCAGCAAAAGCACCACAAGCACTGATTGCCTTAATATCTGCCTGCATTCCGGCACTTCCAAGAGGCTCACTGCCGGCAATCAAAAACACTCTTCTAAATTCTTTATTCGCTTTCATTTATTTCAATATAAGTCACCCTTATCTAAGGCAATGTTGGAAATTGATCAAAACAATCCAATTGAATTTCAAGGTCATAGATACATCTTCTCAAATAATAAACAGCTTCTTGACATCAAATATTTTATTCATTGTTGCTAAAGCCGTCAATCGGATTCTTATCTGAAGGGGTATCTTGCTCATGACTGTTATGATGCTCAATCCTTGTACTATCTTCCAAAGGTATCACTTCTTTGGCAGTTGAATCCTCCCTGTTAAGAACATCTTGATATTCTTTCTGTGGTTGTCCTCTATGTTTGATCTTGCGTGGATTGTATAATTCGAGAGATGGTACAGCATCACTATCTTGATAATTCTTGTGTCCGCTGCTATTAATAGTATTATTGGTAGTCAGCACACTTATCATCAAAGATAAAGCCACTACGACAGCCAATGCCAACAGCACAACTCCAAACAAAAATCTGTGAGGTTTAACTATTGGTCGGGGACGATTGCCCTGAGGAACGTATTCTCTCTTTTTCCCTTCCAACTGACGCTTGCGTGCGAATGAAGATTTCTGTGCTTTGGAGTCTCCATAAGACTTGCTGGCATAAGACTCAACTGTAGATTGATCTCTCAATAACTTGTCATAGCCAACAAGCCATTCTTTAATCGAGCAAAACCTCTTCTCCGGAACCGGATCCATTCCCTTGCGTAAGAAAGAATAAACCTCATCACTTAACATCTTATTGTGAGGAAGTGGATGATCGATCGTAAAAGTTATGGAAGAAGGGGGCCTTTGAGAAGTAAGAAGGTAATACAAAAGAGCTGTGAGAGAATATGTATCCATCTCGGGACAAACCTGTCCAAATTTAGAATATCGCTCAGGAGCCGCAAAACCTTCCATCTTAGAATGTACCGGCTGCAAACCTACTCCGGGAAGTTGTAAAACAAAGGATGGACAAAGTAGTATAATCTTGTCACTCTCTGTGAGTAAAATATCTCCGGGACAAAAAGTCAAATGACAAAACTGATGATTATGAAGATACTTCAAAACATCAGCCATAGATCTAATGACACGCTCTGTATCCTTAAGTGAGGCAGGAAGTGAAAAAGAATGGGACTGTAACAAACGAACATCACCGAAATATGGGGTAACGCAATAGACAAAAAGACCACTCCTAAAAAGATCAACGACCCTTTGCAAATTAGGATGCTTCAATAGAGCATACTCCTTCAGCTCGGTCAGCAATCTGGCAGCAAAATGCTCCAGCAAATCATCATGCTCCACAGGCTTACGCTGCTGATTGATATTGGATTCCGTTATCACCTCCAAATCATATTCATGAACGCAATACCGCATATCAAGCTCTCGGTGCTGTGCCGAATAATATCGCACACATTGCCCCTCCTGAAGAAGGTCGACAATTTCATAACGACCACCTACTATATCTCCTTGTTTAAGCATACACAATAACGTATTAACAGGAAGTCTCAACTATAAGTACAAAGATATAAGGTTTAATGATAGAAAGTGTATTTTCATCAACAATACAAATCGGTGTCCAAAAGAATATGATGATATGAAGGGGTATAAGGAAGGAGGAAATCAAATACAAGGAGGCAATGATAAAGGGATCGTTTTCCTACCCGAAATTGAAGAATAGAGTCTTCTTCATTGGTCTTGGAATAGATTCCAAAGAGTATGGAAGAATAGGATAAAGGTCTCATTCAGAGATACCTAAAAGAAAAAACTGCGTCGTCGGAAACCCGATCGACGCAGCCAAACACATTAACAACAATCTTTTAGCCAGAGCCGAGAGCCGGACTCGAACCGGCGACCTATTCATTACGAATGAATTGCTCTACCAACTGAGCTATTTCGGCCTTAAACTTAGCCGAAGCCACCGTGTCGTCTCATCGGCCAAAGCGGTTGCAAAGGTAAGAAGATTATTTTAATCTGCAAGTAATTTGGAAATAAATTTATCCAAATCCTCATCTACACCTTTCAAAAGAGGGTCACTTACCAGCATAATATCGTCATCTACAAATAGCAGTTCTTCGATAACAGAGAAGTCAGATCTGACCAATTGAACAGACAAAGGCGTTTCAAAAAGAAGAGAATCGAAATACTCTTCCTCCTGGAGTTCTCTCATCAAATCTTTTAGAGTTGCGATGATGTCTTGCGACACCTCTTCATTCTTAGCATCTTCTTCGACAATCCATTTATAAATAACCTTTGATGCCAACAACTTATCATTGTCATCATACACCTGCACATCCCCTGTCGCCTGATCTACTTGAATAAAGAGATCATGTATAGAGGATACAAACTTTTCATTCTCATCATCTGCTATAGATAAAAACATACCTTTTAGCAGTTCTTTCTCTTTTTCAAATTTCATAGGTTTCGTTATGCTTTTATGTTTGACTGAACTTGTTCTTACAACACGGAGGCCTTCGCCGAGGATATGACAAGAGTCAAGACCCGGTCATATCCTCTACAAAGGTATCTTATTTCTTCAAAGCTTCTATACTCTGCTTAATACTTTCGATACGAGCTTCAGCATCGGACTTCTTCTTTTTCTCGAGATTGACCACAGCTTCGGGAGCATTGCTCACAAATCGTTCGTTGGATAACTTTTTCATCACCCCTTGGAGGAACTTATGCTGATGATCAAGATCTGCCTGCAACTTGGCCAATTCGGCTTCAACATCAATATTACCTGCAATTGGAAGCGCATACTGACTTGTCTCAACCATAAATGAGGGAGCATCTGTAGATAATTTTTCACACAGCTTGATCTCACTTATGTTGGCAAGTTTCATGATGATACAATCCATGGCTTTGTCATGAGCCAATTCAGCTTCAAGCGTTAGAGGCTCCTTATTGGCAATATTCTTGCTAAGTCTGATGTTTCTGATAGAGGTAATCACGCCCTGCATATGCTCAAACTTGGCAAGCATATCCTTGTCAATTTGTCCAGGCTTCAGATATTCCTTAATCATCAAGCTCTCGCCATCTTTTCGCTCCGCCATATGTTGCCAAACCTCTTCTGTAATAAACGGCATAAATGGGTGTAGCAGCTCCAACAACTGCTCAAAGAAGGCTTTTGTTGAGTCCAAGGTCTTTTGATCTATAGGCTCACCATAAGGAGGCTTTACAATCTCGAGATACCATGCAGAAAAATCTTCTCTAAATAACTTATACACCAAAGTAAGGGCTTCGCTAATACGATATTTACTGAAAAGATCATCCAATTCGATCTTCGCTTCATCTATACGCATTGCCATCCAGTCAATAGCCAGACGAGCATATTCCGGCTGAGCTATTCCCTCTTTGGGTTGCCACATAGTCACAAGGCGGAAAGCATTCCAGATCTTGTTGCAGAAATTACGTCCCTGTTCACAAAGAGCCTCATCAAAAAGTACGTCATTGCCGGCAGGGGCTGCCATCATCATCCCCATTCTGACACCATCAGCTCCATACTTATCCATCAGCAAAATTGGATCGGGAGAGTTGCCAAGACTTTTGGACATCTTGCGACCAAGCGAATCTCTTACAATGCCGGTGAAATATACATTATTAAACGGCTTCTTTCCCATATATTCCATACCGGCCATAATCATTCTGGCAACCCAGAAGAAGATAATATCCGGACCTGTCACCAAAACAGAAGTGGGATAATAGTAGCTGAGTTCTTTATTATCTTTTCTATCCTTCAAATCGCTAAAAACCGAGATGGGCCAAAGCCATGAAGAGAACCAAGTATCAAGACAATCCGAATCTCTTCTCAAATCTTCTTGAGCAAGGGTTTCATGCCCCTCCAACTTGCGAGCTTTTGCCAAAGCCTCTTCCTCATTGGGAGCTACGACAACCTGTCCATCAGGCAAATAATACGCCGGGATCTGATGACCCCACCATAATTGTCTACTGATACACCAGTCCTTGATATTCTCCATCCAATGGCGATATGTATTCTTAAACTTGGCAGGATGAAGCTGAATATCATCACTTTCCACAACTTCCAAAGCCGGCTTAGCCAAATCTTCCATTCTCAGGAACCACTGCATAGAGAGTTTAGGTTCAATAACAACATCTGTACGCTCGCTATAACCAACTTTATTGGTGTAGGCTTCGATCTTCTCTATCAAACCTTCCGCCTTAAGGTCTTCTACAATCTGCTTTCTTACATCAAAGCGATCCATACCCTCATATTTGCCACCAAACTTATTGAGAGTACCATTGTCATTGAAAATATCTATCGTCTTAAGATTGTGCTTTTGACCCAAGTTATAGTCATTGATATCATGAGCGGGAGTTACCTTAAGACAACCGGTACCGAACTCGATATCTACATATTCATCTAAGATAATAGGCACAGCTCTACCCTGCCCGGGCACAATCACCTTCTTTCCTTTAAGACGGCCGTAGCGTTCATCATTTGGATTGATACATACGGCAGTGTCTCCCATAATAGTCTCGGGTCGAGTTGTAGCTACCACGATATAGTCCTTTGGATCATCTTCCAAGAAATATTTCAAATAATACAACTCACCTTTAGACTCCTTGTAAATCACCTCCTCATCGCTCAAGGCTGTCAAGGCTTTGGGGTCCCAATTGACCACTCTTACACCACGATAAATAAGACCTTTGTCATATAGATCGCAAAAAACATCAATCACAGACTTCGATCTGACTTCATCCATCGTAAAAGCTGTTCGGTCCCAGTCACAAGATGCTCCGAGACGCTTAAGTTGCTCAAGAATAATACCTCCGTGTTCTCGCGTCCAATCCCAAGCATGATCAAGAAATTGCTGACGACTAAGATCCGTCTTCTTGATACCATTCTGCGCCAGCTTATTCACCACTTTGGCCTCTGTCGCAATAGAAGCATGGTCTGTACCGGGAACCCAGCAGGCATTAAATCCATTCATTCTGGCACGACGCACCAATATATCCTGAATGGTATTGTTAAGCATATGCCCCATATGAAGCACACCCGTCACATTTGGAGGTGGGATGACCACTGTGTAAGAAGGCCTTCCATCAGGTTTAGAAGAAAACAACTTATGATCCAACCAATACTTATACCACTTACTCTCCACATCTTGCGGATTGTACTTTGATGCTAATTCCATATGCTAATTTATCTTTGTTATTCCTTAAAATTTAATAGGTCTCATCACACTTTCCACATGAATGAAATACATATGCACGCAGAATGGCCAAATACTCGTAAAAGACTACTGCCTATTATCTCACAAAGATATAAACATTCACCTTATTTATAAGGACTATCTTCAAGAAGCTATTTAAATTTTGTTCCTTTGTATTTTGATTGACAATGGAACATACCGAGACCATTGCATACTCGTAAAATGAATTCGTATGGGCAAAAAAAGAAACAGCAATCATAAAGGCAAAGGGAATTTCTTTCTTAAAACAATCAAGTGGACAGTACTAACGTTCTTTATTTCAAGCATATCAATGGTTGTTTTATATCGCTTTGTACCTGTGTATTACACTCCGCTGATGTTTATTCGATCCATCCAAAACAGAAGTGAAGGCAAAGAGGTGAAAACTTATCATACATGGGTTCCAATCGAGAAGATGACAATCAATATGCCCATTGCAGTCATTGCCAGTGAAGATCAAAGATTTATGACACACCATGGATTTGATTTTGAAGCAATCAAAGATGCTGCCGAACACAATAAAACACACAAAAAGAAAAGAGGAGCCAGTACGATTAGTCAGCAAACAGCAAAAAATGTCTTTCTTTGGCCTCAAAGATCATGGGTAAGAAAAGGTTTAGAGGCATATTTTACTGTTTTGATCGAACTATTTTGGAGCAAAGAAAGAATAGCAGAGGTATATCTCAATTCTATTGAAATGGGAGATGGAATATATGGTGTAGAAGCTGTGGCTCAGCAACATTTCCATAAAAGTGCGGCCACACTTTCAAAAGCAAACTGTGCCCTGATAGCAGCCACGCTGCCCAATCCAAGAAGATTTTCTTCAGCAAAGCCGTCCCCCTATATGATAAAAAGACAACAGCAAATCCTAAGGCAAATGAAGTTTTTCTCCAAAGACATCTTCAAATAATCCCCCAAAAGTAGATAGAACATGGGATTATCCATTAGATTTCCCTTTCCCCACTGAAATAAAAAAGAGAGGCATGTCTTTTGACACGCCTCTCAGTATTAAGATATAGTGACTATACTTTATTCTAAAATATAATCTACAAAGATACCGCTTGTGTGAACTTCATGCGGTTCGATTTCTCCTTGAGGAACAATCTTATCGATCTCAGCCACTACAGTATCAGCAGCCATTGCCATCATAGGTTGGAAGTTCTTAGTTGTTCCAAGATAAACAAGGTTTCCAAACTCATCACCGATATTACCCTTGATGAAAGCAAAGTCAGCTCTAAGTGGCTTTTCGAGAAGATATTCAACACCGTCAACAGTAACTTTTTCCTTACCTTCTTCAATAACGGTACCAATACCTGTTCTTGTCAGTACACCGCCAAGACCTGAACCACCTACTCTGATTCTTTCAGCCAATGTACCTTGAGGGCTAAATTCAACTTCAAGTTCCTTATTGTTCATCTGTTCACCAGTCATTTTATTAGTACCGATGTGAGATGCAATAAGCTTCTTCACTTGGTGATTAGCGATCAATCGTCCACAGCCTCTATCAGGATAAGATGTGTCGTTTGAGATAAGAGTAAGATCTTTCACTCCACTCTTTACCAATTCGTCAACGATACGTTCCGGTGTACCATTTCCAAGGAATCCACCGATCATGATGGTCATACCATCTTTAAACTTCGCTGCCAATTCAGCAGGTTTGATTGCTTTTTTCATAGATATGATATATTTGATATAATTTATGATGACAATACGATAACGTTAGACACCCTTAGCTTGGTTAGCCACTGCCTCCATCAGCTTCTTAATTACTTCCGGGTCTCCCAAAAAGTAATCCTTTTGAAGTTTGAGGTTATCGTCAAACTCAAACACATAAGGAATGGCAGTTGGCAAGTTTAGACTAATGATATCTTTATCCGAAATACCTTTGAGCTCCTTGATAATTGACCTTAAGCTATTGCCATGGGCCGTTACAATAACATCGTCACACTCTTTTAGTGTTGGGAAAATTGTTTCATTCCAATAAGGTAAAAGACGATGAATGGTATCTTTTAGGGATTCTGTCAAAGGCAAATCTTTTGGGTCTATCGCTGCATAGCGAGGATCTATTAGCGGTGAACGCTCATCATCTTTTGCCAATGGTGCAGGAGGTACATCAAAACTTCTTCTCCAAATGAGTACCTGCTCATCACCATACTTTGCAGCTGTCTCTGCTTTATTTAGTCCTTGGAGCATTCCATAATGCTTTTCATTGAGTCTCCAATCTTTCTCAACCGGGATCCAATCAAGGTCCATCACATCGAGAACGTTATTCAGTGTCTTAATAGCTCTTTTCAGATAAGAGGTGTAAGCCTTCCCAAATCTGAAGCCGGCCTTTTTGAGCTGTTCTCCGGCACTCAAAGCCTCCTGAACGCCCTTTTCGGTCAAATCAACATCTGTCCAGCCGGTAAATCTGTTTTCTTTATTCCAGACACTCTCACCGTGTCTTAGCAATACAAGTCTTTTCATTTAGTTAATTATACTTCTGCTTGTCAATAAAATTGCAACAACAAAAGACCTTTCTCTGCATTAGGATCATCCAAACAAGTCCTCAATACTCCCTCCCATTTTCAACAGGAGAAGTAGTAAGAAAAGTCTCAACGCAAAGAATAAATCAAATTATACAGTCTAAAAGGACTTCCAAATATATAGTAGGTGATATAATCCGATTTCACACTTCGCTATTGCAAAGGTACACAATCAAAGTGGCAAATCTTAATGAAACGAGAAATATATCGCCAAAATAGAAGAAATCCCCTATAAAACAGCTATAAATACTGCTCTATAGGGGATTCATAAAGAGATCATCATTTGAATCTCGTCGTATTGTTTGAAGTTTTTTGCTACTACCTTTTTGGACTGTATAGATTTCAAATAGCTCTCATCTATCTGTCTTACAGCCGAAATACTTCAAAAACTCTCTTTCAAACAATCATATAATTTATGACCAACGATCAATATAAAATAATCTGTTTGTCGGTAACAAAGATTAGTGACAGCCACAGCTTCCACCGCCGCAACCACATTCTTCTCCACCGCCACAGCCACAATCATCTCCTTCACCACAACCGCAGCCACAACCGCAACTTGAAGCAAAGAACTTGCTGTTGTCTTCTGCAGTAGCTTCTCTTACCTCAATGATTTCTCCGACAAAATGGAGCTCCATATTAGCCAAGGGGTGATTAAAATCCATCTTCACTGCATCATCCAATATTTCCACAACCTGTCCTCTTAGGAGGTTTCCTTCGGAGTCATTCATTGGCAAAACATTTCCCACATAGACATTTTCCGAATCAAATTCACCTTTTTCATTTAGGAACACAGATTTTTGGATTGTCAAAATATATTCCTCCTGATAGCTTCCATAGGCATCATCAGAAGAAAGAGTAAAATCGAATTTATCACCGGGCTTAAGACCTGTAAGGTTTTTTTCGAATGCCGGCAACATCATACCCATACCACAAATAAACTCAAGTGGTCTTTGGTCTTCTGTTTTTTCGACCAATTCTTTTTCTGCATCAGCACCTGCATAAAGCTCGTATGAACAAGCCACGAACATATTTCTATCTACTGCACTCATAATATTCTTTTATAATTTGATTATTTATCGACACCAAAGGTAGTTTAAAGAATTGAATCAATTGAAATGGTTGGAATAAACATCCAAAATGTTCCTTGGACAACTAAACAACAGCAATCAATTTGATTGTCAAAAGAAGTTCGCTGTTAGACACAAAATGACTTCCAACTTCAAGATACAACAAAGCCCTGTCGTGGACTGTAACAAAAAATGTTACAACATCCAGCAGGGCTCTAACCTATCGGCGTGATTATTAGAAGGTGTTAAAAAGCTATTGTAAATTCTTTCCGAAATCGTCTTACATTGAATCGAATCTAATTCTTTAGTTTCTATTTCTTTCTAAAACTTACCAACTTTATTAAGACTTCATCTAACTATCTTATTGAAATACTTTTGAGCAAACTTTCTTTTCAACGTTGTCAATCTAACGAGTTTTTCACCCGGAATAAACTCTAAAAACCTCTGATAATACTGATTTTGCAAATTAGCAGTCTGTACTTTTGCTTTTGTCATTGCCTCTACATAAGCCCTAACCTCCTCCTTTGAAGGATTTTTCTTAGACTCTATGTCAACCATTCTTTTATGAAGATCCTTCCAGATCTCAAAGCACTTATTGTCCAATTCTCTATACAAAGGGAAAAAGCGGTTCGCCTCCTCCTTCGTCAAATTGAGCTCTTTCATAATATATGACTCGTACTTTTGGAGCAGTTTTCCTGTTTTCTTTCTCAATCTACACTCTTTTTTCTGAGTATCTTGATCCGAAACATTGCCATAAGCACAAGATGTATGCCCTGCTGCCACACAAAGCATCATAGAAATAACAAGAAGTACTTTCTTAGCTATATTATTCATAATGGAATTAGGTTATGATAACTATTGGTTGTAAGACATCTGATCATCGTCTAACGGCTGAGAACTTACACTATCAAATTTCTCAGTCATTAAATCATCCAACACAGCATCATCGTATACAGTCATAAAGTAATCGTAATATTCATCTTCATCTTGATGAGAAAGATCTTTTGAAGCAATCTCTTGAGACTGGTGATCTTTGACTGTCCACTGCAACATCTTGACGCCTCCCATCACCAACAAAAAAGATGCAGCCATATAAAGTATGGGTTTGAAGATTACTTTAAAACTCTTTGGTCTCTCTTCTGTCATCTTCTCCATACTGTCGATACGCTCCATTATTCTATCATTTAACGTATCAAAATACTCTGCCGACAGATGATCTTTGAGCTGCTCCTTATCCGTATTGTTATTTGATTTTTCAGCCATATAAATTGTGATATATCTATTTACTGATCAATTATATCTGTTTGATGAGATAAAAAATGAAAGTTTAATCTTCAGACAAAACAAACTCCTCCACCTTTTTAACAGCATGATGATACGAAGCTTTCAAAGCCCCCTCTGAAGTATCTGTCAGCTTTGACATCTTATTGTAAGGCATCTCTTCATAATATCTTAGTTTAAAAACCAGCTTCTGCTTGTCAGGAAGTTGTTCGATCGCTCTTTCTAATTTTGCTTCGGTCTCTTTTCCGTCGATAGATATATGGGCGACGGCATTGTCAAGCAGATAAGCATTGTCATCGTTGACCTCAATTCGGGCGTTTCTCTCGTTTTTATTCTTTCTTAAAAGACCCAATGCCTCGTATGTAACAATCTGAAAAAGCCAAGTTGACAATTGAGCATCTCCTCTAAAACCATCCAAAGCCATCCAAGCCTTCATAAACGCATTCTGAACCAATAGTGTCCTAAACGTTCTTCTTTGAAGAAGGACATAGCATAGTATTCAAGAGGGGCATCCCACTTGATCATCTTGCGCTAAAATGGGGGTATCCCCCTATGTCAATTCAGGCTCATCGGGAG
>NZ_JBHSGO010000170.1:0-13675 GCF_042654485.1 Falsiporphyromonas endometrii
ACAATTCGAAATAATTTCTTTAATTTGTACTCGTGTGAGATCCATACTGTTTTACTGTTTTATTTTATTTTTTCAAAGATAATAGTCTTGGGTCTTACACACTTTTTTGGGACAGTATCTATTTATCCCTCTATATTGGGAGCAAGATACCTTCATAGAGACAAAGAAGCAACGAAAAGCCTCTTCAAAACGATATTAAAGTAGCAAATAAAGATAATGGTGAAGGAAGATATGCATATTGCAATCCCTGCAATATCAAAAATTGAGTAAACTATATTTGGATCGGACTTGAGGCATCTTCAGAGTCTCTTCAAAATGCCACCATTCTCTTCGATAAGGTACAAGTCCCACATATTTCATAACAGTACGCAACAACTCTCTATTCTTATGAGCCTCAACTGAAAGTAATCCCTGTTGAGTCAAAGCAGCCTCATTATCACAATGAGCCTCCTTGCCAAAAAAATCAAACTTCGTACCCATATCTAAAGGCTCTCCTTTGTCATCAACTATAGTAAGATCAACTGCTACACCATAGTTGTGGCGTCCACCCCTATTACCATTAGCGACATAAACCTTATTGGGAGTTCCTGCTACAAGTGAATACATTTTTCGCTGAACACTTATTGGTCTCGCCGCATCATAAATCAACAAAGAATATCCCGGGTGCAAAGATTGAAGGTATCTTTGAGCTCTTACCACCCTGTTTGCAAACCCCTTCTCCAAAAAGGCATGCTTCAAATCACCATACATATCGCATCCAACAAAATTGTCAGATGTAGCATACTTCAAATCAACCTTTATATCGGGACAAACCTCTTGTAGATTGACCATTCCGGCTCGCACCATTTTATCCTCTAAGGACAACTGTGCACAGAGGTTGTGACAGATTAGACAAAAAAAGGAAAGGATTAAAACTGTTTTATATAAATGCTTCTTCACTACTTCACCTCCTCAAAATCGACATATTCACCTTCCGACTTATCAAATCGTTTATTGTCAATTTCCTTGAGATCTTGCTTTTGTTGTGAAGAGGCTTCCGTTTGATTTGAATTGAAACTTCCATTTCTCTGCTTATTATCGCCTGTCTGTTGTCCAAACTGCTCATTAAACTGCTTGTTCATCTTATTGACAATACGAGCAAACAGCCATCGTTTAATGACCGGAGCAAAAATCCAAGCTATGAAAAATATGAGAAATAAGACTGATAATATCTCCATAATAATTGTTGTTTATTATGATGATTAGCCCCTTTTGGAAAATAATGAGAGCAGTATATACAAAATCATCGCCGGAGCAAAACCGGCAACTCCCAACCATATGAGCAAAACGGCTGAAGCTATGATTAATAAATACCTGCTTTCATTACCTTTAAAAGCCACTGATTTGACTTTTAATGAAAACATTGGGACTTCTGACACCATAAGATAAGACATTAATACTACAAAAGAGTAAATCAAAATCAATGCCAAACCCATGTTTGAAAACAAATTTGCTCTCTCTAATAAAGATATAAATCCAATCCAAAACAATGCATTTGCGGGAACAGGGAGACCAATAAAAGAGGTATGCTGACGCTCATCATTGTTGAACTTAGCCAACCTTACAGCTGCAAATGCAGCAAGGAGAAAGACCGGAAACGCGATATAAAAATTAGAGTAAGAACTAAAAATGACACTGAAGAGATAAGCTGCCGGAGCCAATCCAAAACTTATGACATCAGCCAAAGAATCCAAGTCTGCACCAATGGGAGAAGACACTTTGAGCATCCTGGCCACCATACCATCAAAAAGATCAAATACAGCTGCCAAGGCAATAAAAAAGGCAACCCACAAGGATGGCCCCTCTACGAAGGTATATGTAATAGCCATACACCCGGATAGCAGATTGAGACAAGTAATTGTATTAGGTATATTCTTCTTTATTGCATTCATAGTTACTGTATTATGACTTTATATCTTCTAAATTTAACGTCTGGGCAGGCGTCCGATAAGAGTTTGATTACCCACAACCGGCTGATTCATCTCCACCTCAATTTTGGTATCCAAAGGCAAATACAAATCCACACGAGATCCGAACTTGATAAAACCTAAATGCTGGTCAGGATTACACTTATCCCCAACCTCCGCATATGTGACAATTCGACGAGCAAGAGCACCTGCTATTTGTCGAGCCATAATAGGCTCATTGCAGACATCAGGACGAATAACCACAGACGAACGTTCGTTCTCCGTACTACTCTTAGGAAGGTAAGCAGCCATAAA
Organism: Falsiporphyromonas endometrii; assembly: GCF_042654485.1. NCBI lineage: Bacteria > Pseudomonadati > Bacteroidota > Bacteroidia > Bacteroidales > Porphyromonadaceae > Falsiporphyromonas > Falsiporphyromonas endometrii. The sequence goes on from NZ_JBHSGO010000170.1 coordinate 2,262, forward strand.
ACGACCCTCGTTATGAGCTACTGACAAGACCTCTCCAAAGCATGGGAACCAATTGGCATGAACATTGAAGATGCTCATAAAAATTGATACCTGAAGACAACGTTTGTGAAGGAATTCATTCTCTTCAACCTCCTCTATTACTACAACTCGCCCATCAGCAGGTGCCACAATTGCACAATCGTCATCCATATAGGGACACTGCCTTTTGGGTTGCCTAAAAAAGTTTACAACTAATAGATAAAATGTCAGAGAGACACAAAATACGGTCCAAAAGAACCATTCCAAGCCTACAAATAGATAAATAGCTACGTTGATTGCTAACATAACAATCAACATCGCTGACAATAAACCGATTCCTTCTTTATTTACTTTCATTGTTATTACTTTTCAACGATCAACTAACGAATGTTAGTCAATCTAAACGGCAAAAATACATTATTTTATGCGGACTGACATCATTAAATACAAAAATACCATAAGACTTTTTGAAGAAACCCATTACCCGATTTAATACTTAAAAGGCACCTAATATAACTTATTCATTAGATCTTATCTGCTGTGACATACCTCACACAATACTTGATTGGACATAAAAACTGCCTTAATGAACTTCATAGATAAGGTCTTCAATAAGACACAGGAGATATGGATGTTATAGTTATTATTTCTTCCTTTTCTTTATTGATTGATAAATTGGTATGAAGACGAAAGCAGCCGACATTATTATACTTGTTATCACCAAACCGTCTATTGATTTGGAATAAATCAAAATGTAGACAACCAGTAGAATCCATAGTAAGATGATACAGGCAATTTGACTATTTGACAATGGTTTTCTCTGTTTCATACAATATCAATTAATACCGGAAGACAGTAAATACAAGATAAGTGCGAGGAGTCCCAAAAACACAATAAGCAAACCAAGCATTGCCCAAAGACGATACTCCAGAGGTTTATTTCTAAAGAATGGCAATCTATCAGCCAAAGACGCTATCTTTCCGATATCACTATCAAGGTCATTAGGAAGAGAGATATGATTTTCGTCCAGCACTCTAAGAGCTTCCTCTTCATCATGATTGCTTATCTCAACTCTATATCCCCCCACATCCACGAGTGAACCCATCATACGATTGCTAAACTCATTTCTCATATAAGCCGTAATACCATTATCTGCCAAGAAATCTATCAGATTCTTAGCATCTTCGAACTGCTGATAAGAAGCCAGCAAAACCATCTCTTCTTGATTACAATCTTTTGTACTCATCGTTCAATATATTAGTGGTTTAAGTTGGTGAATGGGAAATGCTTCACATTCATTGAAATACAAAATGAATGGATCAGAGCTAAGCTTCCGGTTTTTTCTAAACTCTTCCGAGTCTGTCTGTAGAGTAATTTAATGGTAGCTTTAGCATCTGATTTAAAACTAATTTCTCATTCCATTCAAAAGGTCTATATCTTTCATTGGCTTCTTGCCCGGAGCCTGAAGTCTGAGTAAACGAACAGCGCCATCCTGACAAATCACAAAAAGTTGTTTATTCCTTACCGTAAAGCACTCACCAACACCCAACCCATCGGGGATTTGCACATCTTCTACATTCGGATCGATCTCAAAAATTTTGTAAGTCTGCATATCAGAAGCTAAAATCTTGAGATCTGACCATGCCAAAGGATAAGGTGAAAGTCCCCTTACAAAGTTATGAAGTTGTGATCTTGTCTGAGACCAATCAATCTTACAATCTTCTTTGAAAATCTTGGGAGCAGGCTTAAGATTCGTCGAATTTTCAAAGTCACTCTGAGGTTTTGCCACAATATCTCCGGCAAGGTATTTATCCACTGTATCAACCAAAAGATCTGCTCCTATCATCATAAGCCTATCGTGTAGTTCTCCTGCATTCTCATCTTTGCCAATAAGGGTAGATTTCTGTTGCAAAACATCTCCCATGTCGATTTCATGCTTCAAGACAAAACAACTTACTCCGGTCTCTTTTTCTCCACACATGATTGCTCTATTAATCGGGGCTGCACCTCTGAATTGCGGCAAAAGAGAGCTATGAAGATTGATAGTTCCCATCTTAGGCAATGACCAAACCTCCTTGGGCAACATTCTGAAAGCAACCACAATACCAAGATCAACATGTAGAGATTGGAGCTTATCAATAAACTCGGGAGCAGATAATTTGATCGGTTGTAGGACCTCTATTCCCAATTCCAAAGCTTTTAATTTCACATTAGAAGGTCTTAGCTTATGACCACGTCCCATCGGTTTGTCCGGCATCGTCACAACAGCAACAATTTGATGTCCGGATTTCACCAATGCTTCAAGAGATGGCACTGCAAAATCAGCAGTACCCATAAATACAATTCTTGCGTCTTTACTCATATAGATATTTTAATTATAGTTCAAATATAGTCATTTGAACTTGAAGAAGGAGTTTCAGTTTTATTGAAAATAAAATGCAGGAGTTGCGCTCAGTAGTTACTCATAATTGTTTAGAGTTATTTATAACATCAAAACAACTTGCTAATCGCTTACAAGGAATTTTGAAATTAATTCAAAACGGCATCCTTATCAGATAGAAATCTTCACTGACAAAATGCTTACCTTTGGAGCATGGAAGAAAAAGAGCAATCATTATTCACGTCCGAAGTTATCGACTTTGCTCGTGTAGGAGTTGACTTTGCTACCCTTACGGAGCAAAATCGCAATGCGTCTTATCCGGATTTTATTGATAAGATGACAAAAATATTACCTCTCTTATATATACAGACAAAGCTACTGCCAGAGTACTCGTATGATTCTGAAACAGACTATGCACCTGTCTATGTAACGGAAGAATCTTATGACAACATTAGGTCTTCAACAGAGGCTTTACTGGGACAAAATGACACTTTCCTAACTACTCAACACGAGGATATGCAATATAGCGATACGCCAATAGGATGCAGTATAGCCGAATGCCTTGCCGATATTTACCAACAGGTCGGAGATCTGTTAGGTACGATTAGAGAACAAGACGAAATGCTCCTTCCGTCAGCCATTGGCAGATGCCTTTTTTACTTCCATCAATACTGGGGTCAAAGGCTGACTGCTGCATTGGGAGCTCTTCATTCTCTTTGTTGCCTTCAAGTTTTTGGAGATGAAGAAGAGGATTGCCAAGAAAATCACATTCATGAGCATGAGCACGGGTACCATGACGATAACTGCAGTTGTCACCACGACAATGAACACAAAGACGATTGCGGTTGTGAAGATCATTGTCACTGCAATTGCTAATAGATAAATCAATTGATGTATATGTTCCAATCAACCATAGATAAAGATTTAATAAAGGATTTTCCCATCGAAGTTTTTCCGGGCAAGATACACCTTGTTGATACTGCAAGGAAACTAAAACCTTGTTTGGAATCGCTTAACAAAGAAACCATACTCGGATTTGACACCGAAACCAAACCCTGTTTCACAAAAGGATGTCGCACCACGGTCTCTCTTCTTCAGTTGTCCACTCAAGAAGATTGCTACCTCATTAGACTAAACAAAGTGGGAATGACTTCCGAAATCATTGACTTACTCAGCAATGAGAAAATCCTTAAGGTTGGACTCAGCATCCATGATGATTACATTTCGTTACGAAGAAAAGAGCCTTTCGAACAAGGAGGATTCGTCGAACTACAGAAACTTTGCCCAGGCTATGGTATCAAAGACTCCTCGTTAAGAAAAGTCTATGCCATTATGTTCGGAAAAGCCATAAGCAAAGCTCAGCAATTAAGCAATTGGGAAAATGCAAAATTGACTGCGGCTCAGCAAGCCTATGCAGCATTGGATGCTTGGGCGTGCTTACAGATTTATAATAAACTCATGACCCTTCCATCTCCACATCCAGTAAAATTTGCACTATTATGATCAAGATTACTCTAAAACCAAAGAAAGAAGAAAACCTTGAACGTTTCCATCCTTGGATATTTTCCGGAGCAATTCAAAAGATGGATGGCAATCCTCAAGAAGGTGATTTAGTAAGTATTTGCTCTTCACAAGGCAAACCTCTTGCGATTGGGCACTATGCTCCAACAACAATTTCTATCAGAGTCCTTTCTTTTGATCCTACAGAGCCTATCAATGAAGACTTTTGGAAAGGTCGCCTTGCTTCGGCATACAACCTTCGAAAACAATTGGGATTTATAAGAGATGACAATGATGCATATAGATTGGTCCACGGCGAAGGAGATTTGATGCCCGGACTCATTATAGATATATATGGTGCTACTGCCGTGATGCAAGCTCATACCGTAGGGATGCATTTGGTATCAAAAACCATTGCCAAACTACTGCCTGAAATCACTGAAGGCAAAGTCAATTCGGTCTATTATAAAAGTGAAAACACATTGCCCTATATGGCCAATATCGAGACTGAAGATGGATTTATTCTTGGTGAAAGTGAAGAGGTGCCGGTATTGGAAAATGGTATCAAATTTTATCCCGACTGGCACAAAGGACAAAAGACCGGGTTCTTCTTGGACCAACGAGACAATCGTATGCTTGTTGAAAAGTTTTCAAAAGACAAAACTGTACTCAACATGTTCTCATACACTGGAGGATTTTCTCTTTACGCACTTCGTGGTGGAGCAAAAAGTGTCACCAGCATAGACAGCTCTGCCATTGCTATTGATATGGCAGAACGCAATGTTGCCCTCAACATTCAAGAAGGGGACAATAGACACCAATCACTATCTGAAGATGCATTCAAATACCTTGAGAATATGCCTAACGACAAATATGATCTTATTATTCTTGATCCCCCGGCATTTGCCAAACATCGCAAAGTGCTCCGTAATGCTTTGTCAGGATATAGGAAGATCAACACAATGGCACTTAGAAATATAAAACCCGGCGGACTTCTATTTACATTTAGTTGTTCACAAGCTGTAACAAAGGAGGACTTCAGATTAGCCGTATTCTCCTCCGCTGCTGCAGCCAAAAGGAGGGTAAGGATTCTACACCAACTGACACAATCTGCCGACCATCCTATCAATATTTATCATCCGGAAGGAGAATATCTCAAGGGACTCTTACTCTATGTCGAATAAAATAAATTGTAATAAGACGGAGGCCATTGTTGCTTCCATCGGTGCAATGAAAATACTATTATGAAAGCAAACTCAAAATTTCTTTTACTTATATGTATTACCCTCTTTTGTGTAGGGTGTAAAAACAACTATAGCAACCACACATCCAAAGGGGAAGTTGCTGACTCCTCTTTTATCAGCAACTTCAGCCAACCCCTTAATGTCAAATTTGCCCAAGGGTTTGGTGTAGACAACTACAAAGACTATAAAAGGGTTAGCATTCTTGATATTCAAACAAAAGACACCATTGCGACCTATTTCTTCCTTCCCAAAGGTATCACAACGCCTGATGCAATCAAGGATACAACAAAAATCATCAGAGTGCCCATCGAGCGTGTGGCTATCATGAGTACAACATATCTGGGAGCATTCGATCTATTCGATGCCACTTCACTAATTGTTGCAGCTACAGACTGCTCATTGATCAACAATTCAAAAGCTATTGAACGTGTCAAAAATGGGAGCATCACAGATCTTGGAAGCAGTATGGAGCCAAATGCAGAGCTCATTACAGCAGCCAATCCCGATATTCTTCTTCTTTCTGATATGACAAAGGATAGCGAGAAAATATTTTTTGGCAATACCAAGGTTAGACAAGTCATCGAAAATGATTGGAAAGAGACGACCCTGCTTGGTAGAGCAGAATGGTTAAAGATGGTAGCTCTACTTACCGGAGAGATAACAAAGGGTAATGAGATTTTCGATCGGATATGCAATCGTTACAATGAGGTAAAACAAAGAGTGGGTAACAAAGCTAATATGCCTTCGATACTATTCGGTACCGACTATAAAGGTCAATGGTACCTTCCGGGCAAAGATTCGTATGTGACTCATATGATTGAAGACGCCTCCGGTTCTTTCGACACTCCCGTACAGGGTAATATATCTCAACCAATGGCTTTTGAAGCAATCCTTAATCGCTATAAAAGTGCTGACAAATGGCTTTCACTTGGAGTGTTAGGAGTCAAAACTCTTGAAGATCTTCAACAAAACAATCCCAGGTACGCTCTATTTGATGCATTTAAAAATGGGGAGGTATACATGGCAGACAAAAAACTGAATGCCAATGGTGGCAATGACTTTTTCGAATCCGGCGTATATGCACCCGATGTTGTCCTAAAAGATCTTGTATCGATCCTCTATCCCGATATTTTTCCAAATTATAAAACCGTTTATTGGAGACGCCTGCCCAAATGAAAAGGACCTTGATATTCATAGCCTTATTGGCAATCACCCTCCTTCTATTCCTTATTGATCTTGCACACGGAGCATCCAATGCTGGTCTTAATGATGTCATAAACCTCATCATCAATCCGACTAAAGTTGCCGACAATCAAGGATTTATCATTACTCAACTAAGATTACCAAAGACTATCACAGCTCTTTTTGTTGGTGCAGCCATAGCCATATCCGGATTATGCATACAAAACATCATGCGCAACCCTTTAGCTGATGCTTCCATATTAGGAGTAAGCCAAGGAGCAGGGCTTGGCGCGGCCATACTAATGCTCACATCTTCTTATCTACCCTACACACTCATTCGTAATTTTGGATATGGAGTTTTCGGGCAAATGATTTTCACAATATTAGGAGCAATGGCCATGCTTTCGATTATTATTGTGGTTGCAGCCAAAGTAAAAGATACAGTATCGGTTTTGATAGTTGGTGTGATGATTGGGTTTATTACCAGTGCTGCCATATCAGTCCTATCTTATTTTAGTCCACCCGAACAACTAAAGATGTACACATTGTGGACCTTTGGAAGCCTACAGGCTGTAACATGGCAACAAATATATATTCTCATACCTGTGCTCGTCATTTGTCTATTAGCCATCTCTTTGATGGCTAAAAACCTTAATGCAATACAGCTTGGTGATAGCTATGCCATGAATCTTGGCATCAATGTTAAGAAAAATAGAATCTTTATTATTATTGTTACGGGACTTATCATAGGAGCCTCTACAACTGTGGTGGGACCAATTGCCTTCATAGGACTGGCTGTACCACACCTAAGCAGACTGTTTTTCAACACATTGGATCATAAGATTTTGATACCTGCCACCATGCTGATAGGAAGTGCCATTATGATATTGTGCGACATAGCCAGTCTAATGCCCAATGGAGGAATCCTTCCAATCAATGCTATTACATCTATTCTTGGAGCACCCATCGTTATATACCTTATTTTTAGATCTACAAAAGGCTGACACAGTCAGAATTAAAACTTGAAACTTATTACTTGAGAATGTTGCGCAAAGTAACATTCTCAAAATTCACGAGCAGAGTAGCAAAGCAGATTGCCTTTACTCAGCAGTCTTTTATTATATAATTACCTGATATACAATTCAATATAATCACAATCACACTAATAAATACAGTGTTCAGATTAAATGACACAAAACAAAAATATTTTTATATCACTAAACTACATTATTATCAATTAGTTATCTACTAAATTAAATTTAATCACTGTTCAAATTATATTGTACATATACAATCTATATCGTACATTTGCGAATGCATTGATCAATAGTCAAAGGTTGATTATGACTAAGCCCGATTCGTCGTGTGCTAACAAGGATAATAAATTGGAATTCTTTCATGGGATAGAATGAATGCAGGATTATAGTTCATTATGCCATATTGTGCTATAAGAAGTTGTTTAGAATTGATAGAAAAAAGATAAGAGTAAGGAAATTATTCTAATCTGAAATAACGACTAAACAACTTCGCTAAAATAGAAAGAAGAATGAGTAACAACATCAAGCTATACACAAAAATAAACTTGGCCATCGTATTTATTTGGGTTATGTCTTTGTCTTTCGAAACAAAGGCCCAAAACCCAAGAAGTATTCATATCACGGTTCAAGACAGTATAACCAAAGAGAAACTGCCGGGTGTAGTACTTATGATTGGCAAACAAAACACCATTACGGATCTTAATGGCAAAGCGACATTAAACTACAATCCCAAAGAAAGCAAACAACTTCTAACAACCCAATATATCGGATACATTCCTCAGACTATCGATTTATCAAAACGAACCGTTACAGGACAAAATATAACAATCAATCTCAAAGAAAAGATTCAGCATCTCGATGCGGTGAAAGTTTTTGCTAATAAGCCAAGAACAGAAATGACAACCGTAGCTGTCAAGGTATCCACAGAAGGACTTAAAAAGTATGAGGGCAAAAATCTGGCTGATCTCCTCAATCAATTGCCCGGTTTGAGTGCCATAAGTACCGGAGCCACCATCATGAAACCCGTGATTCAAGGGATGCACTCCAGCAGAATTTTACTGATCAACAACGGAGTAAAACAAGAGGGACAACAATGGGGGTCGGACCATGCGCCGGAAGTGGACGCTTCATCAGCAAGTGATCTGGAAGTAATCAAAGGAGCCGAATCAATTAGATATGGATCGGGGGCCATTGGAGGGGTCATACTTATGAATAGTGCTCCCCTACCCATTGAGGAACAGCTCACAGGAAACTATTCACTGCAATACAGCACCAACTCATCAAGAATGGGTATCAATGCTGACTTAGGCGGTGGAAGCAAAAAATTTGAAGGCTTTAGATGGAGAGCTTTGATGGGTGGCAGCTATTCCGGTGATTACAAGACAGCCGATTATTATCTCAACAATACCGGCACAAGACTATTTAATGCAGTCCTCAATACCGGCCTTAAAAAAGAGAGGTATGATATCCAAGCTTTTGGAAGTGTCTACTATAGCAAACTCGGTATATTTTACGGGTCTCATATCAATACGCTCGAACAACTTCAAAAAGTTTTCGAATATGGAAGACCTCTAATTGTTCAGAAAAAAAGTTTTAAGATTACCAATCCCAAACAAGAGGTTCTTCATATCATCGGTCGTTTGAATGCCAGGTATACGCTTGACAACAACAGCCAACTTAAATTTCAATATGACTTCCAACATGACAACCGGGATGAATATGAGATACGCAGAGGTGAATTTAACAAGCGACCGGCTTTGGGTCTATCGCTCAATACACATTCCATGCACTTTGCTTGGGAATCTGACAAACATATTCCGTTAAGATTTATAACCGGTACCACCTTGACATATCAAAACAATGTCAGTGACAACAAAACTAAAACAATACCTCTTATCCCAAACTACCTTTCAGAAGGGGTAGGATTATGGGGAATAGCTCAATATGTAAAACCTTCATATGAAATTGAAGCCGGAGCAAGATATGATTATCAATATATGGATGCGATGGGTTATGATTCTAAAGGAAAAGCCTACGGTGGCACCAACCATTATCATAGTCCGAGCTTCTCCCTTTCTGCTATTGTAAGACCAACAAACGGGTTAAACTTACTCTCTAATATAGGCCTGGCTTGGAGAGCACCGGAGGTAAACGAACTTTATAGCAGAGGATTACATCATGGTGCAGCCTCATTTGAAATAGGAGATGTCAATTTAAAACCAGAACATGCCATAAAATGGAATAATGAGCTTCAGTATATCAACTCAAGATTATCACTCAATGCTACAGGATTCATACAATGGATAGGTAACTATATCTTTGATCAACCCTCAAGAGATAAAGTTACCGGCGAACCTGAAACATGGCCACTTCTTGCCGGAGTATTCCCGGTCTTTAGATATCAACAGATGAATGCCCTCTTTTATGGAGGTGATATCAAGGCTAAAATCAACCTTCCTTTTGATTTATCATATACGGCACAAGCCGAATGGATCAGGGCTGAAAACAGAGAGACAAAAGGATATCTTCCGTACATACCATCAGATCATTACAGTCAAACATTGGAATATAACCATCGGTTCTCAAGGGGTATGTTGGACCATATCGAGTTTTCACTGACCCACAGATATGTAGCTAAGCAAACAAGATTTGACAAAAACATCGACTTTGTAGACAAAACACCGGCAGCATACAATCTGTTTGAAGTTGGTGCCGGTATGCAACTAAATCTCAAAAATGACAAAAGGCTAATTTTCTACTTGGATGTAGACAACCTATTCAATAAACTTTATAAAGAGTATACCAATAGGTTTAGATACTACGCCCATGAAAAGGGACGAGATATACAGTTTAGATTAAGATATGAATTCTAAAAAGTTTCTTTTGAACCAGTCAAATAATAGTCGTAAGAAATAGAGTCTTGTCCGTATTTCGGTCTGTGAAGACACACTTACAATAAAAGGAAGAGTGCAAACCACAGTACAATTGTTTTGAAATAAAGACAAACAGATTCAATTAGAAGAGAGAATTTTTTTATTAACTAAATACTAAATAGATGAAAACAATGAAATTTTTAAGCCTATCTACACTGGCTTTTATGAGTGCAATGACAATTTTATCTTCTTGCGGAAAAGCAAGCGAACCAAAAAACCAAGCTGAAGACAAGGATCACGATGAACCAAGCAAGATTGAAGTAACATTGCAAGAAGGCACTTTGCCCGAAGGTACGGATACGGCAAAAGATATCTGGGCAAAAGACTTTAAAGCAACAGCTTCAGACAAACAAGTTTTCACCGCTGAATATTCAGAAGAAGGAAAAGCTACTATTGGCAATCCGGTAAGTCTAAAATCCGGAGTATGGTATCAAATGAAGATTACACTGTTTAATGAAGCAGGCAAAAATCTTAATAGCGAGTTTTTTGATCCACAAGAGATGAGTATGCATCAATTCTTTTTCATTCCTTTCGGACCAAAGAGTGACAAAAATCCGGATAAGGCATTGATCGACTATAAGTACGGAGATATCAATCCACAAACAAATCAATACACAACGACACCGCTTGGATTTACAGGATACATCAAAGTTCTAAATAGCGAAGTCACACCTATTCAGGTACAGATACTGTTACCTCACGTAGCACCTCCTGCAAGTAAACTGGATAAGAACGGCAACCCATACCCATTCAACAGTCCAAATGACAATATTTTGGACGATATTGATATGAACGTAAAAATGCCAATCAATGTAATCCAATAAATTCATTCATTGTCTTTATAGCAAGTTTGAAATAATATCATGCTTGTTCATCAGAAGTTCATAAGGAACTTCTAAGCTCATCAATAAAGCTTTTAAATGGGGCTACATCAATCAAGGGTGTAGCCCTTTTCTTTTTTATCCTCACGAATTATTGATATATATATGCACAGATAAATAGATACTGTCCCAAAAAAGTGTGTAAGACCCAAGACTATTATCTTTGAAAAAATAAAATAAAACAGTAAAACAGTATGGATCTCACACGAGTACAAATTAAAGAAATTATTTCGAATTGT
>NZ_JBHSGO010000171.1:0-13918 GCF_042654485.1 Falsiporphyromonas endometrii
CCGGGCGGACGCCAATCCCCCCGGTGTTTTTCATGTCCGCCTGACGGATGAACAAAACAATGAAATGAAATGATTAATTTTGACTCAAAGATAAACCTCCTTTACACACTTTTTGGGATACTACCAAAGTTGCAGGACCTCTTCGACTTGTTGTTCTATAGGCATTGTTACATCTACCCAGTGAATTTTTAAGCCTCTTCTTTCCATACCCCGAAACCATGTCATCTGCCTTTTTGCAAACTGATGAATGGCTGTTTCTAATTGATCATGCATCTCTTCAAATGACAATCGTCCAATTAGATGCAATGTTAAGAATTTGTATTCCAATCCATAATAGATGAGGTCTTCTGGTGCAATACCACTATCCAGAAGGTTTTGCACCTCTTGTAACATTCCTTCTTGGAGCCTTTGATCAAGTCGGATAGAGATTCTTTTCCTTCTGATATCACGATCAAGTTTTGTTCCTATAATAAGACTGTTAAGAGGAGGATATTCTGTAAAGTCCGGTTGCTTTTCTTTTTGGGCCTTTATGAAGTCTGCAATTTCGATGGCACGGATTGCTCTTTGACAGCTATCCACATCGGTTTTGTTATGTAGTGGACCGTAAGAAGTTAAAATTTCTTTGAGTGTTTCAATATCTTTCCCCTCAAGTTTTGCTCTTAAAGTTGGATTTTTAGGCACATCCGGTAGATGATAACCTTTTAATACAGACTCTATATAGAGCCCTGTACCACCGCATAGTAGAGGTAATTTACCACGAGAAATAATATTTTCATAAACCTTGTGGAAGTCATGTTGGTAATTAAAAAGATTGTATTTGAACCCTGCAGGGTGAATATCAATCAGATGGAATGGTATTTTCGATCCTTCCACAACATATTCATCAAGGTCTTTGCCGGTTCCGAGGTCCATTCCTTTATATACTTGTCTCGAATCAGCACTTATTATTTCTGCATCAAGATGATAAGCCACCTTTGTGGCAAGTCCTGTTTTTCCCGAAGCTGTGGGGCCAAGAATTGTAATAAAAGAGGGAGCATCGCTTTGTGCTCCGCCCTTTATGAGGGTTTGATTACACATAAAACAATGCTCCCTTAAGATATGATAATACCAACACTCAATTATCCTCTTTCTTTTAGGATAACATCATGTGCTCCACCTTCTACAATACTGGTGCTCGAAACAAGAGTAATCTTGGCTTTTTTCTGAAGTTCGGGTATCGTAATCATGCCACAGCTACACATTGTAGCCTTCATCTTACCTAAAGTTGTGTCAAGGTTATCTTTCATTTTACCTGCATAAGGTACATAACTATCTACACCTTCTTCAAACTTTAGATGTTCTTGACCTCCACTGTCATAGCGTTGCCAGTTTTTGGCACGGAATGAACCTTCTCCCCAATATTCTTTGACAATATTGTTGCCAAGTTTCATCTTTTTTGTTGGAGATTCATCAAAGCGCGCAAAATATCTACCCATCATAAGGAAGTCTGCCCCCATAGCAATGGCTAAAGTCATATGATAGTCATGTACAATACCACCATCACTACAGATAGGTACATAGATACCGGTCTCTCTAAAATATTCATCACGAGCTTTTGCAACATCAATCACAGAGGTTGCCTGACCACGTCCAATACCTTTTTGTTCTCTTGTGATGCAAATCGAACCACCACCAATACCAACTTTGATAAAATCAGCTCCGGCATCAACGAGGTATCTAAATCCTTCTCCATCTACAACATTACCTGCTCCAACAGGTACGCGGTCACCGTAATTCTCTTTGATCCATTTGATAGTTTGCAGTTGCCATTCAGAATAACCATCGCTTGAATCAATACAAAGCACATCGACTCCGGCTTCAACCAAAGCAGGAACACGTTCTTTGTAATCGCGAGTATTGATACCTGCGCCTACAAGGAGTTTTTTATCTTTAGGATCAGACAATTCGAGTGGGTTTAATTTATGGCTATCATAGTCTTTTCTAAAGACCATGTACCTAAGATTCTGGTTGTCGTCAATGATAGGTAATGTATTTAATTTATGATCCCAAATGATATTATTAGCCTCACTTAAGGTAATACCGACATTGCCACAAATAAGCTTGTCAAAAGGGGTCATAAATTCTTTGATTTTTTTGTCCAGAGGGTCTGTACTCAGGCGATAATCACGACTTGTCACAATCCCCAAAAGTTTACCGCTTGGTGTGCCATCTTCTGTAATGCAAACGGTTGAATGACCTGTTGCTTTGACCAAATTAAGGACATCTTGTATCGTATGTTCTGGTGTAAGATTGGAATCAGAAGTGACAAAACCTGCCTTAAACTTCTTTACTTTTTTGACCATCTCGGCCTGTGATTCGATTTTTTGTGAGCCAAAAATGAATGACATACCACCATTTCTAGCCAATTCGATAGCTAAGGTGTCGTTAGATACAGACTGCATAATAGCCGACACAAAAGGTATATTCAGGTGGAAACGAGGCTCTTCTTCACCACGGCGATACTTAACGAGTGGTGTTTGAAGTGATACATTGTCCGGTGTACATTGAGTTGTTGTCAAACCCGGGATAAACAGGTATTCGCCAAATGTGTGCGAAACTTCATTTACTAGTATTGCCATAATCTTTAGAATATTAAGAAGTTGTTCGAATCGTTGAATAGAGAAAAGCTGCAATCTTTGTCAACTTGCCGGAGATTCTAACCATTCATACAACTTGTGAGCTGTTGCTTTAAATCTTTTACGATGTAATAGCCTTTCCTCATATGGATCTTGAATGCACAACCAATCCATAGAAAAGATCTATGAAGCGTATTTAATCTGCAAAGATAGAGTTTTTATTCGAAGCAGAAAGAATTGAATAAAACATTTATGGATATTGCCTTCTATAGGATAGTCTTATTGTTAGCCGTTCAAAAGTCCTTAGCTCTCTTGGCTTATCACATTACATATGAATAGTTACATAGCCAGCTTGATCTTTTGGGTTTAAGTCAGTTAATGATTTATTCGCATAGAGTAGCAATTCGTTACTAAAACAATCAAAACCAATCAATAGACGAAAAGACCCTCAATCGGATTTAACATGCGAATGAGGGTCCTTATTATAGAATAATTATTGATATTCGTTCCAACTTTTAATCTTTATATCTTCCGGATTAACCCTGCAGAAGGCTCCTATAAAGGCATCAGCCAATCTCGCATTTGTAATCAAAGGAATATTCAAATCTATTGCTGCTCTACGAAGTTTATAACCATTGGTAAGTTCTCCGGCTGTAAGATTTTTGTTGATATTGACTACCAATTCAATTTCCTTATTATGCAACAAATCGAGCGCTTGTGGTTGCCCTTTCTCACTTGGCCAATATACTCGGGTAGATGGGATTCCATTTTCCTTTAAGAATCTATGAGTTCCATCAGTAGCATAAAGCTCATATCCATTGCTAACGAGTAGTTGGGATGCCTCCATCAACTGAACCTTTGACTTGTATCCTCCGGTTGATAGTAAGACTTTCTTTTTGGGTATTCTATATCCAACTGAAAGCATAGATTTAAGAATTGCATCGTCAATATCGTCAGCTATACAACCTACTTCACCGGTTGATGTCATATCAACTCCCAACACCGGATCTGCTTTCTGCAGTCTTGTGAAAGAGAACTGAGAGGCCTTAATACCAACATAATCAAGATCAAATTCATTCTTGCTTGGTTTTTCAACCGGCAAGTTGAGCATAATCCGAGTTGCAAGATCTATAAAGTTGATCTTTAAAACTTTGGATACAAACGGGAAAGATCTTGACGCTCTCAGATTACATTCGATAACTTTGATCGCATTGCCTTTGGCTAAGTATTGGATATTAAAAGGACCGCTGATGTTTAGAGCCTCTGCAATCTTACGAGAGATGCGTTTGATACGTCTTACTGTTTCTACATAAAGCTTTTGAGCCGGGAATTGAATGGTGGCATCTCCCGAGTGAACACCTGCAAATTCGATGTGCTCACTGATGGCATAGGCAATAATTTCTCCATTCTTTGCCACAGCATCCATCTCGATCTCTTTCGCTCCTTCTATGAATTGGCTCACTACGACCGGATGAAGCTTTGATACATTTGCTGCCAGTTCCAAAAATTTATAAAGCTCCTCTTCATTTGAACAAACATTCATTGCAGCCCCGGAAAGTACATAGCTTGGACGAACAAGTACCGGGAATCCAACTTCTGATATAAACTCTTTGATATCATCCATAGAAGTTAGTTCCCTCCATTTGGGTTGGTCAATACCAAGGCGGTCACACATAGCAGAAAACTTGTGTCTGTCTTCGGCGTTATCAATGCTTTTGGCGCTTGTCCCAAGAATGTTGATATGTTCGTTGTCCAATCTTACTGCCAAATTATTCGGTATCTGACCACCTGTAGAGACAATGACACCTTGGGGTTTTTCGAGCTCTAAGATATCCATTACACGTTCGAAAGTAAGTTCATCAAAATAGAGCCTGTCTGTAATGTCATAGTCGGTACTTACTGTCTCCGGATTGTAATTGATCATTACCGATCTCCATCCATGCTTACGAATTGTATTCAAAGCATTGACACCGCACCAGTCAAACTCTACTGAGCTACCAATACGATACGCTCCGGATCCAAGTACTACTACAGAGTTATGGTCATTTTCGCATTCGACGTCATGGGTTGTACCATTGTAGGTAAGGTATAGATAATTGGTGTTTGCCGGGTATTCTGCAGCCAGGGTATCGATCCTTTTAATTACGGGGACTATACCGAGTTCTTTTCTTCTTGATCTGACTATATCGCTTGACTTAATCATGTCTTTAGCTTCCGGATTAAGTACAGCACGTGCAATCTGGAAGTCAGAAAATCCAATCTGCTTGGAATATTTAAGCAACTCTTCAGGAACCTTTTCTATATCCTCATGTGTCTCCAACTCTTCGGCTATAGATACAATATTTCGGAGTTTCTCGAGAAACCATTTATCAATCTTTGTGAGGTCATGTATCTGATCTACCGTATAACCTTGTCTAAAGGCCTTAGAAATGACGAAGATGCGACTGTCTGTAGGTGCATGAAGAGCTCCATCAATATCAGAGATTACCAATTCTCTGTTCTCAACAAAGCCGTGCATCCCTTGACCAATCATACGAAGTCCCTTTTGGATTGCCTCCTCAAAGTTTCTGCCGATTGCCATCACTTCTCCTACAGATTTCATAGAAGATCCTAACTCTCTTGACACACCATGGAATTTTCCTAAGTCCCAACGAGGTATTTTACATACCACATAATCAAGAGCCGGCTCAAAGAAGGCCGGGGTAGTACGAGTAACACTATTCTTTATGTCAAACAAACCATATCCAAGGCCAAGCTTTGCAGCCACAAACGCCAAAGGATAACCGGTAGCTTTCGACGCAAGAGCAGAAGATCGGCTAAGACGGGCATTTACTTCGATGACTCTATAGTCTTCGCTTTTTGGATCCAAAGCATATTGCACGTTACACTCTCCGACAATACCTATATGCCTTATGATACGAATTGATAATTCACGAAGTTTGTGATACTCGCTATTTGTCAATGTTTGAGAAGGAGCAATTACGATACTCTCACCCGTATGGATGCCCAGAGGGTCGAAATTCTCCATGTTACAAACAGTAATACAATTATTGAAACGGTCTCTAACAACTTCGTATTCAACCTCTTTCCATCCTTTAAGACTCTTTTCAACCAATACTTGAGGGCTAAAACTAAAGGCCTTTTCGCAAAGGGTAATAAGTTCTTTCTCATTATCACAAAAACCGCTCCCAAGACCACCTAATGCATAAGCTGCACGTATAATAACCGGATATCCCAGTTCCGACGCTGCTTTCTTGGCATCTTCAATGTTCTCCACTGCATGGCTTTTGATTGTATTGACATCAATCTCATTCAGTTTATCAACAAAGAGCTCTCTATCTTCTGTCTGCATAATGGCTTCGACAGGAGTCCCCAAGACTTGGACATTGTATTTTTCTAAAATACCTGATTGGTGAAGAGCTACACCACAGTTGAGTGCCGTCTGACCGCCAAAAGCCAGCAAGATACCTTGTGGGCGCTCCTTCTCAATAACTTTTTCAACAAAAAATGGAGTAACAGGCAAAAAGTAAATCTTGTCTGCAATACCTTCTGAAGTTTGTACTGTGGCAATATTTGGATTGACAAGGACTGTTTCAATACCTTCTTCCCTTACTGCTTTAAGTGCTTGCGATCCGGAATAGTCAAACTCTCCGGCTTCACCAATCTTCAAAGCCCCGCTACCTAAAAGAATGACTTTCTTTATTTTATTCTTGTCTATCATTTTGTTCAATTTTAAGGTTACTTAATTGAGCGTATAAACTCATCAAAAATAAAGAGCGTATCAGTTGGACCTCCACAAGCTTCCGGATGGAACTGTACTGAGAAAAACGGTTTCTCTTTATGAATGAGTCCTTCGTTAGTGCCATCATTTAGATTGACATATAGTTCATTCCATTCATCTGATAGAGTGGAGGAGTCTACACAGAAGCTATGATTTTGACTTGTTATGAAGCAACTGTTTGTTCCTACTCTACGTACAGGTTGATTGTGGCTTCTATGACCGTATTTGAGTTTAAAAATCTTTGCACCACTTGCAAGAGCCATTAGTTGATTACCAAGACATGTACCGGCAATAGGTTTGCCTATATTGAAAGCTTCACGCAAGTGATGAATCGTCTCATGGCACATAGTAGGATCGCCAGGGCCATTACTGATGAAAAGGCCATCATAATCAATTTTAGTAAAGTCATAATCCCAAGGAACACGAATCAAAGTCGTATCAGGAGTAATTAGATTACGTACAATATTTAGTTTGGCTCCACAGTCTACCAGCACAACTTTCTTTTTGCCATTGCCATATGTGAGGACCTCCTTGGGCGATTTTTCAGCTACAATATTAATCTTATTATAGTCTTTGAAGGCCGGAACTTCTTTTACTCCTTCCGGCACAATCACACCTTTCATGGAGCCTCTCTCTCGTAATACCTTGGTAAGTGCTCTTGTGTCAATACCGGTGAGACCCATTACTTTTTCTTCTTTTAGCCAGCTGTCAAGGCTTTGTACAGCATTCCAGTGGCTATAAGCATAAGAGTAGTCTGAGACAACAATTGCATGCATATGTATATGGTCACTCTCGAGAAATTTAGACAATCCATTACTGTCTTTATCCCTTGGAGGAACACCATAGTTGCCAACATGAGGATATGTCATTACCATAATTTGGTGTGCATAACTTGGATCTGAAAGACTCTCGTTGTAACCATTCATAGCGGTATTAAACACGACCTCGCCGGTTGTAGCCTCTTCGTCATAGCCAAAGGTATAGCCATGGAAGCAGCTTCCGTCTTCAAGTGTAAGTGTAGCTTTACGTCTTGGTTGCATTTTATTATAGATTGGTTAAATGTTTATTAATTTGGACTGGAACATGTCTAATGATACTCTTATTTGTGAATTTTAATGTATTCCTCAAAATAAGAGATGTAAGCTTCATTGACAAGATGAGATCCTCCGGGAGTAGGATAGTCACCGGTAAAGTACCAGTCTCCGGGATTATTAGGAATAGCTTTGTGCAATCCTTCTATACTTTGGTAAACAAGCTCAATATCTGTACGTACCTCTTCCGGTCGGAGTAATTCGACAATCTTGGCCGAAATTTCCTTAGCTGTAAAAGGTTTGTAGAGAGTTTTTACCACATTTGGAACAAATTCAGTAAGTGGCTTTTGCCTCAGTCTTATTGCCTCTTCATAAGCTTCATGCATAAGGTTTGTCATACCTCTGTCTTCAAGAAGAGCTACCGTTGCCTTAAATGCTGTAAACTCACTCATCCTACTCATATCTATTCCGTAATAATCCGGATATCTAATCTGTGGAGAAGAAGATACAACAACAATCTTTTTGGGATGAAGTCTATCCAATATCCTTAAGATGCTTTGTTTTAATGTGGTACCGCGGACGATACTATCATCGATTACGATTAGATTGTCTACAAATGGTCTGACACTTCCGTATGTGATATCATATACATGGGCTGCAAGATCTTCCCTTGATTTACCTTCTGTAATAAATGTGCGAAGTTTAATATCTTTGATTGCCACCTTTTCGGTACGTATACTTCTTGTCAGAATTTTTTGAATAGAGTCGGCATTCTTGTCTTTCAAAGCAAGAATATCTCTTACTTTTTCTGCTTTCAGATATTCTCTCATGCCCTCCAACATTCCGTAATATGCAACTTCAGCCGTATTAGGTATAAATGAAAAAACGGAGTTGTCTACATCATAATTGATAGCTTCAAGAATATCTTTCGAAAGAAGATGCCCCAAAGCTTTACGTTCTTTGTAAATATCGCAATCACTTCCTCTCGAAAAATATATACGTTCAAAGGAGCATGCTTTATTTTCTTTGGGTTCCAAGATTTGTTCGATTCGTGGATTTCCTTCCTGATTGATCAGTAGAGCTTCTCCTTGCTTCAATTCTGTAATATTTTCTGATGGTACATTCATTACAGTTTGAATAACCGGACGCTCAGAAGCTAAAACGATTATTTCGTCGTCAATATAATAGAATGCCGGCCTAATACCATTGGGGTCACGCATTGCATATTGCTCTCCACTTCCGGTCAAACCACACATTACATATCCACCATCCCAAAGAGGTGATGCCTTTTTAAGGACATTCTTAATGTCTATATGAGCTTCAATAAAATTGGTAATATCCATTCCTTGGTAGTTATGCTCATTTTTAGCTATACGATATAGCCGTTCAACCTCTCTATCAAGCTTATGTCCTATCTGCTCAATCAGGATATGGGTATCACTGGTCAGTCTTGGATGCTGGCCTTTGGATGTGATTTCATCAAAGATGGCTTTGACATTTGTAAGGTTAAAGTTGCCACAGATAGCAAGACATTTTGCTCTCCAGTTCGATCTTCTGACCATGGGGTGCACATAGGTCAACCCACTTTTTCCCGTAGTGCTATAGCGTAGATGACCCATATAGCATTCTCCTGCAAATGGAATAAACTGCTCAGCAAATACCGGATCTGCAATCTCTTCTTCTGAATATTCCTTGACTTGCTTTCCTACAGCGTCAAAAATCTCCACAATTGCATTATTACCTTCAGCCCTTTCTCTGTACAAATATTCTTCTCCGGGTCTGCTATGGAGTTTGACTACAGCAATACCGGCCCCTTCTTGACCTCTGTTATGTTGCTTTTCCATCATGAGATACAGCTTATTTAAGCCATACTCCCATGTGCCATATCTCTCGTGATAGTATGAAAGCGGTTTTCTAAGTCTAACAACCGCTACGCCACATTCATGTTTTAATGGTTCCATTGTTGTTGAGTATTATAATGGACTTGCGGGCTGCATCAGAAAGTCAATTGCTCATCCTGACGCAGCCCGCAGGCATTATCTTCGTTTATTTTGTTGTCTTTGCATTTCGCGTTGCTGCTTTTGGAGCTCTTCCATCCGTTGCATCCACTTACTCTTCTTTTGAGGTTTCTTTTTGTTTTCCTCCATCTTCTTAAGAAGCTTTTCTTCATTGATAAAGAATCGGAAGAATAAATATTGAAGAATAGTAATCAATGTAGACAAGAAATAGTAGTAACAAAGACCGGACGAATTGGAATTGAAGAATACCAAGAACATGATTGTCATAATGTATGGCATCCACTTCATACCGGCCATTTGCTGTTGTCCCGTAGAACTCTGACTCATGGTGTACCTCGAATAAATAATATTTGTAACGGCCCACAATAAGCAGAAGAGAGAGATATGATCACCAAATATCCAGTTAATTACCGGAATATTGGCAGACCATGTGATAATAGGGTCATATGTTGACAAGTCTTTTACCCACAAGAAACTTTCTCCTCTCAATAATACTGATGTAGGGAAGTACATATACATTGCTATGAGGAAAGGCATCTGAAAGAGCATCGGCAAACAACCACTCATGGGGTTGGCACCGGCAGCTTTGTAAAGTGCCATCGTTTCTTGATTTCTCTTAAGCATTGCATCTTGATCTTTGCCGGGATATTTGGCATTGATTGCTTCTACTTGTGGCTTAAGGACTCTCATCTTTGCTTGAGAGAGATAGCTCTTGTATGTAAGAGGAGAGAGTAGCAACTTAATGAGTATTGTAAGGATCAGGATAATGATACCCCAATTGGAGATGAATCCATTTAAGAATTCTACTGTCGGGATAATCATATATTCATTGATCCATCGGAAAACACTCGCTCCAAGATATACCAATTGTTGAAGGTCTAAACTTTCGCCCAGATGCTCTTTTACCTGCTTATCGTAAGATTTAAGCAATTCATAGTCATTTGGTCCAACATAGAGTATGAAATCTGCTTTTGTATCAGGCTTTACATTAAAAGAAAAACGACCTTTTGCCACGCAGTCTTTTGTGTACTCACTGTCCTCTTTCATGGTCTTTGTCTCGTATGAATTATCTTCAAAAGAGGTATTAAGACCAATCAATACTGCACTGAAATATTTATCTTTTAATGCAAACCAACGAACAGGATTCTTTACGCTTTCTGTGACTTGTTGTTTAGTCTCCGAAAGCTTTTCTACGCCACCACCTTTCTCCTTATAATATATGGTAGAGTATTGATTCTCAAATTTCCAAGACTTTTCTTGTCTGCGAAGTTTTTGACTCCATTCGATATCCTGCATAGTCATATTAGCAGGGAAAAGTTTGTTGAGGTTTTTGCCGAATATAGACATCCTTAACCTATAATCGTTCTTTGGTAGAAGATATGCAATGTCAAGATAACATGAGCTATCGACATTGAGGCGCATCGTAAGGGTACTGTCAGTTTGATTGATTGGCTCAAAGTAAAGTTCGTCTGTACCAACTACACGATTGTCTACAGTCATTAACGGCAAATTGAACGATACATTCTTTGGAGTAAAATAATAGAGAGGTTTGTCCTCTTGAGCCTTATATTTTAGGAGTTGAGCCTCAATCGGCATACCGCCCTTAGTGTCAAATCTCAAAGAAAGAAGATCGTTTTTAAGAGTGATTTCTTGACTTTGACCAACAGAAGCTCCGGACAAAATACCATATCTTTCGAATGCTGCCACCGACTTTAGAGAGTCAGGAAGCTCTGCATTTTGTTGTGGCATTGCAGTAGCACTATCTTTTTGTACCTGCTCGGCCTGTTCTTTTGCAACTCGCTGTGCTTGCTCAAAAGCAGCTTTTCTTTGCTCAGGGGACGGCTGATTAAAATAGGAGAAGCCTAAAATGACAACACCTATTATAATCAGGCCCCAAAGTGTGTTCTTATCCATTCAGTCTAAAAGTAGATTAATTTATTTCTTTTTACTCTCGTCAATAGACGCTTTGATAAAATTCAAAAACAGAGGGTTGGGGTTGAGTACAGTGCTTTGGTATTCAGGATGATACTGTACTCCAATGTACCATGGGTGATCTTCAAGCTCGACAGCTTCAACTAAGCCGGTATCCGGATTTTCTCCCACGCAAGGCATACCCGCAGCCTCGAATGCGCTTCTATATTTACTATTAAATTCGAAACGATGTCTGTGACGCTCACTTATAAAATCTTTTCCGTAGGCCTTTGCCAACTTGCTACCCGGTTTGAGAATACAGTCATAAGCACCCAAACGCATCGAACCTCCTAACTCCGTTACACTTTTTTGATCATCCATAAGGTCAATAACCTTATTGGTCGTTGTATGCGAAATCTCTGAACTATGAGCATCTTTTAAGCCAAGTACATTTCTGGCAAATTCGATAACCATACATTGCATACCAAGACAAATACCAAGTGTCGGAATTTTATGGGTTCTTGTGTATTGGCAAGCTATGAGTTTGCCATCAATACCACGAGATCCAAATCCCGGAGCAATGAGGACTCCATCAGCATCAGCTAAGAAACTTTCGACATTGTCTTCCGTGACCTCTTCACTATGAACCAATTTCAAATTGAGCTTTCTCTTGTTATAAATAGCTGCTTGCAAAAGAGATTCGTCAATAGATTTATATGCGTCTTGCAACTCAACATATTTACCAACCAAAGCGATTTTAACCTCGTCTTTGGCATTATTCTTGAGATCCAAAAAATCTTGCCAACCTTTGAGATCGGGTGTCGGACCAATTTCAAGTCCAACCTTTTCCAATATACGCTCATCAAGCTTTTGACGTTGAAGCATTAGAGGTACTTCATAAATCGTTGGTAAGTCAATACATTGCACAACAGACTTTTCGTTGACGTTGCAAAATAGAGCCACTTTCTCGAGAATCTCTTCATTCAGTACATGCTCTGTACGCAAGACAAGAATATCCGGCTGAATACCGACTTCTTGCAGTTGCTTAACGGAATGCTGTGTTGGCTTAGTCTTGACTTCTCCTGCAGCAGCAATATATGGCACATAAGTAAGATGTACACAAATGCAATTCTTACCCAATTCCCATTTGAGCTGTCTCACACTTTCGAGGAAAGGTAAGGATTCGATATCTCCAACGACACCCCCGATTTCGGTTATTACAAAATCAAAGTTCTTCTTCTGACCCAGAAGTTTGACATTTCTTTTGATCTCATCCGTTATATGGGGTACAACCTGTACTGTCTTGCCAAGATAATCACCTTTACGTTCTTTATTGATAACATTCTGATAAATTCGGCCGGTTGTGATATTGTTGGCACGTGTAGTCGTAATGTTTAAGAAACGCTCATAATGACCTAAATCCAAATCAGCTTCATGACCATCTACAGTCACATAACATTCACCATGTTCGTAAGGGTTAAGTGTACCGGGGTCAATGTTGATATAAGGATCAAACTTTTGAATGGTCACCCTATATCCTCTGGACTGAAGCAGCTTGCCCAAAGAGGCAGCTACAATCCCTTTGCCAAGTGATGATACGACACCACCTGTTACAAAAATATACTTTGTGTCAGTTGCTGTTGAATATGCCATGATTAATACATTTATATTTACTTCATCTTTACGTCCTGCACACACCTTTGAGAACGTAATTATATTTGTGCAAAGGTAATCAAAAGTAAGCATCTGGAAACACTTTAAGTTACTTGCGAACGATTATTCTTTATAACAGTTTATTAATCAAAGAATAAGACTTGCATGGATTTGTTTCTTTACGATTGATAAGCTGTTGTGATTGTTTGGCAATCATTCGAACCAGATTCCAAATTCGGTTCGGATTTCTCACAAATATGACTTTAACTAAACCTCATGGGGAATAGAAATGTTATTTGAGAAACAATATTTGTAATTCAGATGAAACTTCAAGATCATAGGAGATATATTAAACCTCAGAAAGATGAGCTAAAGAAAAGACTCACCGCTATTCAATTTGAAGTAACACAGCATGGAGCGACCGAATTTCCATACAACAATGTTTACAACGATGAATTTAGACCGGGTATTTATGTGGATATAACGACAGGTGAACCTCTTTTCTCTTCCAAGGATAAATATAATTCCGGATGTGGATGGCCAGCATTTACAAAACCTATTTCGGATCACTGTGTCAATGAACAAGAAGACAACTCAATGGGTATAACGCGGGTAGAAGTTAGAAGTAGGATAGGAAACAGCCATTTAGGTCATGTCTTTCAGGATGGACCTTCAGAAAAGGGTGGACTGAGATACTGCATTAATAGTGCCTCGCTACGATTTATCCCCAAAGAAAAAATGCAGACCGAAGGGTACGAAGCGTATATTCCTATGGTAGAGAATTAGAAGCTGTTTAAATTTAATTGAAAAACAATCTTATATAAGGCATTAATATATTGAATATCAGTAGGTTAGTTGATTTATTATTTGTAACTTTATGATTATCAAACAATTAAAGTTATGGAACAA
>NZ_JBHSGO010000172.1:0-14317 GCF_042654485.1 Falsiporphyromonas endometrii
CCCGATGAGCCTGAATTGACATAGGGGGATACCCCCATTTTAGCGCAAGATGATCAAGTGGGATGCCCCTCTTGAATACTATGCTATGTCCTTCTTCAAAGAAGAACGTTTAGGACACTATTGGTTTGAATGCCATTTTTTTGGACACAATATATGGTAAGGGAAACAACTTCTTGGTTATCTTTGTCTCATCAGTGAGATGAGTATATCTCATTTCTTCAATGATTAAAAAAAGAATATAAATACATGTTGCCGCTATATCATAAGTTAAAAGCCTTTTTGTTTGTCTTTGTTTTGCTCCTTTTTATCCCTATGGGGGTGCAGGCTCAAAAGAAAGTGCAGGTGAGTGGCTATGTATTGGATCGAAATGGGGAACCTATCGAGTTTGCCAATGTGAAGGTTGTAGGCAAACCATTTGGTACCTCTACGGACCTCAAAGGTTACTATAAATTTACTATTGTAGCTACGCGAGATTCTGTCGCAATCGAGTATTCTTGTCTTGGTTTTAAATCCCAAGTAAAGAAGTTTGGATCCCTTCTATCCAATCAGAAGATCAATGTTAAGTTGTCAACTACAGATATTGAACTGGGTGGTGTCGTTGTAAGTGCAGAAAAGAAAAAACGGACCAACAGTATGCAGGTTGTCAAAACGGATCTGGCCAAGATTGCAGCTTCTCCCAATGCCGGAGTGGAGAGCCTTGTCGGCACGTATGCCGGGGTCAGTCAAAATAATGAACTGAGTTCGCAATACTCGGTGCGTGGCGGCAGCTATGATGAGAATATGGTTTATGTCAATGGCATTGAGGTTTACAGGCCTCTTCTTGTCCGCACGGCAGAGCAAGAAGGTCTGAGTTTTATCAATCCCGATCTAACCGGTATGGTCCAGTTTAGTGCCGGTGGTTTTACAGCTGATTATGGCGATAAGATAAGTTCTGTCCTTGATATTAAGTATAAGCGTCCGGAGAAGACCGAAGGCTCTTTCTCGTTGGGGTTGCTTGGTGGAAGCGCATATGTGGGGTCTAAGGTTGGTAAATTGTCTTTTATAGGTGGAGTTCGTTATAAGTCCGGACAGACACTTCTGAAGAATCTCAATGATACAGATGCAGAGTATGATCCTCATTATGTCGATGCACAGACCTATCTTACATACAATGTCAGTACACATCTGAGGGCATCTTTTCTTGGAAATATATCTTATACCTCATATAAGTTTATCCCTAAAACAAGAGAAACCAACTTTGGAACACTCGAGAATACCAAAAAGTTTAAGATCTATTTTGATGGGAAAGAGCAGGATAAGTTTTTAACTTTGTTTGGTGCATTTAGCCTTGAGCATGTTCCTTCAGCTGAGTCGAGAAGAAGTCTTACCTTTTCGTTCTTCAAAACAAGAGAGCAAGAGACATATGATATTGATGGGTCCTACTTTTTGAATGATTTGGGCGCACAAAATCCTTCGGCTGCAGATATTCTCTCCGGAGAAGGTGTCCTTGGTATTGGTAATAGTCATGAGCATGCTCGCAATCACTTATATGCTTCTGTTTTTAATGTAGTCTATCGGCAGGATCATGTACTTAGTGAGCGCCATCGTTTGCAGTATGGATTGGATTATAAGTTAGAGAAGGTGGATGACTATATTAATGAGTGGGAAAAGAGGGACTCAATGGGTTATTCGCTTCCGCGTGTTGATGATATGGTGACTGTATGGAAGAATCTATATTCAGATGCCTCTGTACATACCTCACGATTTGGTTGTTATTTGCAGGATCATATCCGCTTTACCACAGATAAGGGGTTGTTTACTTTTACACCGGGGATTCGTGCATCTTACTGGAGCTTCAATAAAGAATTTACCATAAGTCCAAGATTTAATGGATCGTTCGCTCCGTCCAACAATAGTAACCTTATCTTTAGACTTGCAGGAGGACTTTATTATCAGGCTCCATTCTACAAAGAGCTCCGTAATGAGACTTTTGATGATGACGGCAATAGGATAGTTGTACTCAACAAGGATATCAAGAGTCAGGGAGCATGGACGATTTTGGCAGGCACAGATGTGGACTTTTTGGTGGCTGATCGTAAGTTTAAATTTACGGCAGAGCTCTATTATAAGTATCTCTTTAGAATCAATCCATATATAAGAGAGAATGTAAAGATTAGATACTACGGAAGTAATATTGGCAATGGCCATGTGGCCGGTCTGGATTTGAAACTTTTTGGAGAGTTTGTACCCGGTGTTGACTCTTGGCTTACTTGCTCTTTCTTATCGAGTGGTCAGGATTTGAGAAATGGCTTAGGACATATGCCTCTTATGAATGCTCCAAAGTATAATATCTCTCTCTTCTTTCAAGATTACTTCCCCGGGAACAACAGGATAAGCCTAAGTTTGAGAGGGGTCCTTTCGGGGGGACTTCCAATCATCAATCCGGCCAAGGGTTTTTCGAAACCTGCCTTCACGGCAAGTGCCTATAAGCGTATAGATATTGGGATGCAGTATGCAATTTTTGAGAGAGATGATAACAATGCAAGGGGATTTTGGTCTAACTTTAGAAAGATAACATTAGGATTGGATGCTTTCAATCTTTTTGATATTTCCAATGTCAATTCATACTATTGGATTAGTGATGTCTTTAGTCAGCAGTATGCAGTCCCCAATTATTTGACAAGAAGACAGTGGAATCTGAGAATGACTGTCGATTTCTGAGCCAAATTTATTACGCTTAGTTTGCCTATCTACAATATTTTAAGTTACTTTGCACTCGCTTAGCGCAATCTCTGGCAGGAAGAAACGTGTGGCCTGTGTATATTGCGTTTGGTATTAACGCTAAATCAAATAAGCAACAATGGATTTTATCAAAATTGTAGAAGAAGAATTCAAGACCGGAGCAGAGCTTCCGGAATTCCAAAGTGGTGACACTATCACAGTAGATTACAAAATTACTGAAGGTGATAAGCACCGTATCCAGAAGTACCGTGGTGTAGTTATTCGTATCTCAGGAGAAGGCTCTCGCAAGCGTTTCACTGTACGTAAGATTTCAGACGGTATTGGTGTAGAACGTATCTTCCCTATGAACAGCCCATTTATCGATAGCATCACAGTAGAAAAGCGTGGTCGCGTACGTCGTGCTAAGCTTTATTATCTACGTGGACGTATGGGTAAGAAGGCTCGTATTAAGGAGCGCCGCTTTGTAGCTTCTAAGTAAGTCCGATTATTGTTTCCCTTGCTTTGAGCGAGAGAGGCAATGGAGTCACAACTCGTAGCATAAACTCCTCTGCAGCTTTAAGCCGTGGAGGAGTTTTTTTAATCAATTAATTTATGGCAGACGACAAGAAAATTATCTTCTCAATGGTGGGTGTAAGTAAGATCTTTCCACCTCAGAAGCAGGTTCTCAAAGACATCTACCTATCTTTCTTTTATGGAGCAAAGATTGGTATCATTGGTTTGAATGGTTCCGGTAAATCAACTCTTTTGAAGATTATTGCCGGTTTAGATAAAGACTATCAGGGAGAAGTGGTATTCTCTCCGGGATATTCTGTTGGATATCTTGAGCAGGAGCCACATTTGGAACCGGGTAAGACGGTTATCGAAGTGGTAAGAGAGGGTGTGCAACCCATTATGGATCTCTTAAGTGAATTCGAAAAGGTCAACGAATCTTTTGCCGATCCTGAGATCCTCGAAGATGCAGATAAGATGGCAGCATTGTGTGACAAACAGGCTGAGATCCAAGATAAGATCGATGCTTGTGATGCGTGGAATATCGATTCGAAACTCGAAAGGGCAATGGATGCCCTTCGCTGTCCTCCGGAAGATCAGGTTGTAGACACCTTGTCAGGTGGAGAACGTAGGCGTGTAGCTCTTTGCAGACTGTTGCTTCAGCAACCGGATATCCTCCTTTTGGACGAGCCCACCAACCATTTGGATGCAGAGAGTATAGATTGGCTTGAGCAACATTTGCAACAATATGCCGGCACTGTTATTTGTATTACTCACGATCGTTATTTCTTGGATCATGTAGCGGGCTGGATTCTTGAGCTTGACCGTGGAGAAGGTATCCCATGGAAGGGCAATTATTCTTCTTGGTTGGATCAAAAGACCAAGCGTATGGCTCAAGAGGAAAAGCAGGCTTCTAAGCGTCGTAAGACTCTTGAGCGAGAGCTTGAGTGGATCAATATGGCTCCTAAGGCTCGTCACGCCAAGGGTAAGGCTCGTCTTAATAGTTATGAACAGCTTCTCAACGAAGATCAGAAGGCTAAAGAGGAGAAGTTGGAAATCTATATTCCTTCAGGTCCGAGACTTGGCAATAAGGTGATCGAAGCCAAGGGTGTGTCTAAAGCTTTTGGCAACAAACTCTTGTTTGATGATCTTGAATTTATGCTTCCCCCTAATGGTATTGTTGGGGTCATAGGACCGAATGGGGCCGGTAAAACAACCCTCTTCAAACTCATTATGGGTATGGAGAAGGCAGATAAGGGATGTTTTGAAGTGGGTGAGACGGTTAAGATTGGTTATGCCGACCAGACTCACAAGGATATTGACCCCGAAAAGACGGTTTATCAGGTGATAAGTGGAGGTCAAGAACTTATCAAGGTTGGTAATAAGGAGATGAATGCAAGAGCTTATCTCTCAAGATTTAATTTTGCCGGAGCCGATCAGGAGAAGAAATGCGGAGTCTTATCCGGAGGGGAACGGAATAGACTTCATTTGGCTTTGACCCTCAAGTCGGGTGGAAATGTGCTTCTTCTTGACGAACCGACCAACGATATTGATGTCAATACACTTCGTGCTCTGGAGGAAGGTTTGGAAGGTTTTGCCGGATGTGCAGTGGTGATTTCGCACGACCGTTGGTTCTTAGACCGTATCTGTACGCATATATTGGCATTTGAAGGTGATAGCAAAGTATTCTTCTATCAAGGTTCTTATACAGAATATGAGGAAGACAAAAAAAGAAGAATGGGTAATGTAGAACCCAAAAGAATACGCTATCGTAATCTAATGGACTAAGAATAGATTGTTACAATGACATACATAATCAAAAAGCCTGTGCCAACTCGGTACAGGCTTTTTGATTATCACTCTATTTTAATGTTTTTCAAAACCCGATGCAAGGTGGTGAATGGACAATCTTCTCCTCTTGACAAAACTGGTCGATTGGAACATATTTAGTCTGCTAACCTGGGGTATAGCAGGCTTTGTGATTGTTGTTGGAGTATAAAATAGGCCAATATAGATCATAAAGGCGTCTATTGATTGTTTAAATCATCAGTTTTTTCATCCTAATATTCTAAAGATATTTTTGGGTTTATTTTGCCGATTCAAAAATGTACCTTTGTTTTAGATTTATAAGTAATAGATAATGATAGCAGCTGAGAGATATCACGATATAAGTATGGGGCACCGTGTGGTTGGTCATCAACATAAGTGTAGGCATTTGCATGGTCACAACTACCGTGTTCATTTTAGATGTACTGCTGAGGAGCAGAACGAATTAGGGATGGTTATTGACTTTGGGGTCATAAAAGATACTTTGTGTCGTTATTTGGAAGAATATTGGGATCATAAGATGATGATTTGGCAAGAAGATCCTTTGCTTGAGCATTTGGAGAAGCTTGTTCCTGAGGATATAATAATTGTTCCTTTTAATCCCACAGCTGAGAATATGGCTCGCTATCTGGTTGAGGTTATAGGACCTCGCCTATTGACAGGTACGGGGGTTACTCTGAGCTATTGTCGGGTCGACGAGACCAGAAAATGCAGTGCAATCTATAGCCTTTAAGAACTATGAATCGAGTGGATATGAGTTCGGTAGCAGAGCGAGTGCTCAAGGTAAATGAATATTTCTACAGCCTTCAAGGAGAGGGGGCAAGACAAGGTGTGCCTACTATATTTATAAGGCTTAGTGGATGCAATCTGTCTTGTAGCTTTTGTGATACCGATTTTGACTCTTATGAGGCATTATCTTTAGACGAACTTTCATCTCGTATAGCATCGTATCCTTGTAAGTCAATTGTCTGGACCGGTGGTGAACCGACTTTACAGTTAGATAGTGCTATAGTGGCTTATTTTAAGGATTTGGGATATTATCAAGCTATCGAGACCAATGGTATGCAATCGGTGCCCGAAGGTATTGATTATATCAGTTGCAGTCCTAAGCACCGTAATGTATCTATGCTTCATAAGTTTTTCTCGCAGGGTGTTTCCGAATGGCGGTTTTTGATTGAGCCAGAGGGGGCTCTTCCTATTCCTAAGGAGCAGCTGCCCAAAGCTTTGCATTATTGTATTAGCCCGGTCTTTGACCTTACGACAGATCGCCCGAATCCCATAGCCTTGCAACGCTGTATAGATTATTGTCTGGAGCATTCACAATGGCGTTTGAGCCTTCAAATTCATAAATTGATAGGAATAGAATAGTGTCATAATGATTTTCAAAAGAATATATCCGATCTTGCTACTTGTGTTGGCTTTGTCGTCTTACATTTTGTCTACCGGATGTAAGTCGGTAAAACTTGCAGATGCAGAGCAGGCAGAGCGCAACGAAGAGTACTTTAAGGCTGCAAATCTGTACTATACCTTGTACAGAAGACTGCCTCGGGATAAGCGTGAGCAGCGAGGATATATGGCTTTTCATGCTGCAGAAAACTATTACCTTCAACGGAGTGTCCTTAAGGCGCTCACTTCATATCAAAATGCTTTGAGATACGATTATCCGGATAGCATCGTCTATCTTAAGATTGGGCAGTGCTATCAATATATGGGAAAGTACAAAGAGGCGCTGAAGTATTATAAGGATTTTGAAAAGAATCATCCCATGGACACGCTTGCCAAAATTGGTATAGAAGGGGCTGAAATGGCTTTGAGGGAGAAGGCTGAAACGGAGAGCGTCATGGGAGAAGTTAATCCCTTCCAAACCTATAAAGTAAGACTCTCTCCAACATTGAATAGTGCTCGAGCCGATTTTTCTGCAACATATTCACCTGATGGGTCAATCATCTATTTTACCTCTTCTCGTTCCAAAGATCCATCTATAGATATCAGTAACATAACAGGCGTAAAACCTAATGATATTTATTGGGTCAAAAGAGATGCAAAAGGAAAGTATTCTCGGGCAGACAGTGTGAGTGGGGGTGTCAATACTTCTGCCGATGAGGGTACGCCTGCATTCTCCGGTGATGGCAAAACAGTGTATTATACTTATGCGGAAGATCATGAATTATATTCAAGAACGGCAAAGGTGTATTCGACAAGAAGCTCGGAGTCGGGCCTTTCTAAAGGTACCGAAGTAACTCTTTCGGAAGACTCGCTACATCTTGCTGCACATCCGGCTCCTTCCCCCGATGGCAAATGGCTCTATTTTGTAAGTGATGGCCCCGGAAGTTATGGCGGAAAGGACATATATCGCGCCCCTATCAAAGATGGTCTTTGTGGTGCGCCCGAAAATCTTGGTGCTGAGATCAATACCCCCGGCAATGAGATGTTTCCATATATGTATACCGATAGTATCATGTATTTCTCCTCTGACGGACGACCCGGGTATGGAGGTTTGGACATTTACAAAGCTCAATTGGACTCATTAGGACATTGGCAGGTTAGTCATATGCCGGTGCCACTCAATTCGTCAGCAGATGATTTTGGCTTTGTAATAGACCCCTCAAAGAGAGAACCGGACGATCCGATTGCTATCAGTGGCCTTCTTTCGTCAAATAGAAGAGATGCTTATGGTCGACCTCATTTGTATGAGTTTTCGAGGAGAGCGATTAAGACAGATATAGAAGGTATTGTGTACAATCGTTTGGGAGAACCTCTACCAAAAGCTTGGGTGCGGATTGTGGGCTCCAACGGTCCCGTAGGTCAGGGTATGGTCTTTACTCGAGAAGATGGATCGTACAAAATAGCTGTGGATGGTTCTACTGAATATGTAATGCTCGCAGGTGCGGATAATTATCTCAATCAGTATATCCGCTTTCAGACCGATTCTGCCAAACGAAGTGAGACATACTATATAGATTTTTATTTGGCTTCTCGTATCAATCCCGAGAAACTGGATAATATCCACTATGATTTTGACAAAGCAACATTAAGACCTGACAGCAAGAGTAGTCTGGACGAATTGATAAAGATTTTGAACGACAATCCTGAGGTCTCTATTCGTCTTTCGGCACATGCAGATCGAAAAGGGCCCGTAGCTTATAACCAGAAGTTGTCAGAGCGTAGAGCACAGAGTGTAGTCAAATATTTGATTGATCATGAAATTGATAAGACACGTCTTTTCGCTTCCGGTGAAGGGAAGCTGGTCCCACATATTGTAAATTCCAAAGAGGCCAAGCAGTATGACTTTTTGCAAAAAGGAGATACTCTGACCGATCTGTTTATCGATGCTCTTTTACCTCAATACCAAAGCATAGCAGATCAACTCAATAGGCGTACTGAATTTAAGGTCTTAAATGAGAAAGAGGTAATGCAGCTGCTCGAAAAGCAGAGGAATGAGCAAAAGAGAGAGCCTTCCCCTTCTGTTGAGGATTCGTCAAAGCTCACTGCAACAGATCTAAAAGAGGTTGTTGAAACCACTAAGGAGGGAGCGTCAAAGTCTGATAAAAAGGCTCACAATCCGAATGAAAATCTTACCTTCGAACCCGAAGATCATAACAACAAAGACTTGAAAGATGCTCCGGACACTCGTCCAAAAGGAAATTTCAAAGATATAAAGGACAATAATACTGAGCCAAAGCGTTCGGTAAGAAAAGCCAATGAAAGAAAAATAACAGAATAGACTAACGATATTTATTATGATTAACAAGAAGACGCTTTTAGCAGTTTTGCTATTGCTGATGCCGCAATTTGTTCAATTGTCGGCTCAATCTAAGCATGTATCATTGAAGGAAATTACGAGTGGCTATTTCTACCCTAAGGGTGCCGGTGGAAGTTTTAGGCCTATGGGTAACAGTGGCTATTACACAGAGGCCACACCTGATCATAAAGCCATTGTGAGTTATAGCTTTGAGACTGGTAAGGCTGTCGATACTCTATTTAATGTTCGTACAGCGAGAGATTGCGACTTCAAAAACTTTGGTGGCTATATTATAGGTCCTGAGGGTAAGCATATTTTATTGCTAAATGATATCAAATATATCTATAGAAGATCTTTTACTGCTAATGTCTATGACTATGATGTTAGGCGAAAGTTGGTAAAACCTTTGTCTGACAAGGGTGGAGCCATCCGCATCCCAACCTTCAGCCCTGACGGTCGAATGGTAGCTTTTGTGCGAGACAACAACATCTTTATCAAGAAGTTTGATTTTGATACAGAGGTACAAGTTACCACGGACGGAAAGTTTAATCATATTATCAATGGTGCTACCGATTGGGTATATGAGGAGGAGTTTGCACAGACCAACTTGATGTCATTTAGTGCTGATGGCTCTTATCTTGCCTATGTGCGAACAGATGAAAGTCGTGTAAAAGAGTATTCTATGCCTATGTATCTTGGTAGTGACGATGCTTATCCTACGGAATATAGATACAAATATCCCAAAGCCGGAGAAGACAACAGCAAGGTGAGTCTATATGTTTATAACATTGCAGATCGCAATAGCAAGCCGGTGAAGTTGGATCTTCCTTCGGATGGTTATATTCCAAGAATTGAGTTTACGAAGAATCCGGACCAGCTGGCTGTTGTTACGATGAACAGACATCAAAATGATTTGAAGCTTTGGTTTGTCAATCCCATGAGCCTTCTTTCTAAGCTTATCATGGAAGATCGCAATACCCGTTATGTCGATGAAGCAGCTATTCATTCCATAGAGTTTTTGAAAGATGGCTTTGTTTATATGTCC
This sequence comes from Falsiporphyromonas endometrii, assembly GCF_042654485.1. Lineage (NCBI taxonomy): Bacteria > Pseudomonadati > Bacteroidota > Bacteroidia > Bacteroidales > Porphyromonadaceae > Falsiporphyromonas > Falsiporphyromonas endometrii. The sequence goes on from NZ_JBHSGO010000172.1 coordinate 9,825, forward strand.
GAAAAAGATGGCTATCAGCATATCTATCTCTATGCTCTTAATGGTCAGCTCAAGAAGCAAGTGACCAAAGGCAAGTGGGACGTGACAGCCTTCTATGGTATCGACCCAAAAGGTAATGTCTATTATCAGTCTTGTGAGGAGAGCCCGATCAGAAGAGCTGTCTATATGATTGATGCGAAGGGTCGAAAGACAAAACTATCTACCAAGGAAGGTTGGAATAGTGCTCAATTTAGTGGTGATTATAGATACTTTATCAATACATTTAGTAGTGCCAATCATGTGCCTGTAGTGGCATTGTATAAGACTTCTAATATCAAGAAGCCTCTTCGTGTTCTTCAGGATAACAAGGATTTGGAAGACCGTTTGGCTCAATTCCAAACTTCAAAGAAAGAGTTTATTACAGTGAAGAATGACCATGGAGACTTGATGAATGCTTGGATTGTAAAACCGCTCAATTTTGATCCAAACAAAAAGTATCCTTTAGTGATGGTGCAATATAGTGGACCAAATTCACAGCAAGTAAAGGACTCTTATGGCTTTGACTGGGAGCAATATCTTGCCGATCAAGGGTTTGTTGTTGCTTGTGTAGATGGTCGTGGTACAGGTGCCAGAGGTGAAGAATGGAGAAAATGCCATTACCTCAAATTGGGTACTGTAGAGCCGGAAGATCAGGTGGCAGCAGCCAAGCAGTTGGGTAGGCTTCCCTATATTGATCCTTCTCGAATGGCTATCTGGGGATGGAGCTTTGGCGGATACAATACTTTGCTTAGCCTTTGTAAGGGTAATGGTACTTTTAAGGTCGGTATAGCTGTGGCTCCTGTGACAGATTATCGCTTTTATGATACCATCTATACAGAGCGTTATATGCGTACACCACAAGAGAATCCGCAGGGATATGATGAAGGTTCTGTACTAAAGAATGCGCAAAATCTTAAGGGGAAAGTGCTTATCATTCATGGATCGGCAGATGACAATGTCCATTTGCAAAACACAATGGCTCTAACCGATCTCTTGGTAAAGTACAATATTCCATTTGATGAAGCTATTTATACAGATAAGAATCACAGCATCTATGGTGGTAATACAAGATATCACTTGTACACACGCATGGCTAATTATCTAAAAGCAAATCTATAATATGGCTCAAGACCACTCAAAAACAAGGCAACGTCCTTTGAAGAAGCCCGAATGGCTGAAGATCAAGTTGGGATCCAATCTGACCTATTCGGAGACTAAGGGCAATCTCGAAGGGCATTGTCTTCATACTATATGCACCAGTGGCAAATGCCCCAACAAAGGGGAATGTTGGAGTAGAGGTACGGCTACCTTTATGATTGGTGGAGATATATGTACTCGCTCTTGCAGATTTTGCAATACCAATACCGGTAAGCCTTTGCCATTGAATCCGCAAGAACCTCAAAATGTGGCTGATAGCATTAAACAGCTAAAGCTAAAGCATGCTGTCATCACAAGTGTGGACAGAGATGACCTTCCGGATTATGGCGCAGATCATTGGGTTAAAACAATTGAGGCAATCAGAGCTACCTGCCCCGAAGTTACCACAGAAGTTTTGATCCCTGATTTTAGAGGCCGCTTGGATTTAGTAGACAAGGTGATAGCGGCCAAACCAAATATCATCTCTCACAATATGGAAACGGTAAGACGTCTTACCCCATCGGTGAGAAGTGTGGCTACTTATGATACCAGTCTGGCAGTGCTTCAGCATATTGCACAGTCCGGGATTGTGGCTAAGACCGGCATGATGTTAGGATTGGGTGAAACCGAAGATGAGATATTGCAGTTAATGGATGATGTACTCTCGGTTGGGGTAAGTGTCATTACGATTGGACAGTATCTTCAACCGTCAAGAAAGAATATCCCGGTTGAAGAGTATGTGACGCCGGAGCAGTTTGAAAAACTCAGACTCATAGGTATTCAGAAGGGATTTAAGCATATTGAGTCTGCTCCACTTGTCCGCTCCAGTTATCATGCGGAAAAGCATGTATAGACTCAAATATGCCTTTAGAAAAAGGTTGTCTTCCAAGATGCCCTAACGGTGTTTTGAAGGTTAATCTTATGTAGGTTGATTAGATTGATAGTAGTAAGTTGCTAAGATATCTTTGCAACCTTTACTATAAATAGAAATAATATGAATGCACCGATTGGAGTTTTTGACTCGGGTTATGGCGGGCTGACGATCCTGAAAGAGATACGAAGTCTCCTGCCTCAATATGATTATATATATCTGGGCGATAATGCCAGAGCCCCTTATGGAAGTAGGTCCAGCGAAGTGGTCTATAAGTTTACAAAGCAGGCTGTAGACAAACTCTTTGGAATGGGATGTCCACTTGTTATCTTAGCTTGCAATACGGCTTCGGCCAGAGCTCTTCGTACTATTCAACAGCAGGATCTGCCCTTCTCTGACGACCCAACGCGCAGAGTCCTTGGGGTAATTAGACCTACAGTTGAATCGATCGATCAGTTGAGCCATTCAAGACATGTTGGGGTCTTGGCAACACGAGGTACTGTCTCAGCCCATTCTTATAAAGTGGAGATTGCCAAGCTTTTTCCCGAAGTAAAGGTCTCGGAGGAGGCTTGTCCTATGTGGGTGCCTTTGGTCGAGAATGGCGAAAGCAATAGTCCGGGAGCTGATTACTTTATTCGTAAGCATTTGTTCCAACTCATCAATCAAGATGATGATATTGATGCTATTATTTTGGGTTGTACTCATTATCCGTTGTTGATGCCAAAGATGAAAAGGTTATTGACTCCGTCCATTCGATTGATCCCTCAAGGTGAGATTGTGGCAAAGTCTTTGGCGGATTACCTTATCAGGCATCCCGAAATGGAGCAGCGCTTGTCAAAAATGGGACATACTCATTTCTTGACAACAGAAAATCCGGAGAAGTTTAGTGATTTGGCATCTATCTTTCTTCAGGGACAAACTATCAATGCAGAGCATACAACAATTGATTAAATAAATAATTAGAAGCTATGAAAAGAATTATATGGATCGTAGGGATCATTATGGCAAGTGTCTTAATGACATCATGCTGTTGCAAAAAGAGTTGTTCATCAAATTCTTTGGCAGGCACATGGAAGTTTCAGATAGATAATCCATCTTTGAAGTTAGATGCTGATCAGCTGACTATCAACTTTGATCTTACAGAAAAACGTGTGGGTGGAATAGGTATCTGCAATTCATTTGGAGCTCAGATTGAAGAGCTTGATATGAATAACAAGACTATTAAAGTAGGTGGTGTTATGTCAACAAGAGTGGCTTGTACTAACCAAATGTACGAAGTGGGGCTGATAAGCGTTATAAATAATGCTACAAGATTTGATGTAAATGGAGATAAGCTAACTATCTATTACAGTATACCTGATAGTGAGGAGCAAAAGGCATCATTCGTAAGAGTAAAAGACAAAAAGTAATCTTGGTTCAACTTTTAGAGATTTAATCTCGCAATAAAAAACCTCCGACCCTTTTATCAAGAGTTGGAGGTTTTTTATTATTACGAAGTGACCATCTGGACGACTCGTTTCATGACTATAGCAGCTGTTGCACAGAATACTATGAACCCTGTCAGGACAAGCATCCATGCGTTCAGTATCTTACCAAATAGCTTTTGTGCCGTTATGACAGACGATCCGGTGAGCCATCTGATACGGACCTCTTTGTAACACAGATATATAAGCCACCCAATAAGAATGCCGATGATGGCACCCGGTACAATATCTGTAATAAAGTGCACTCCCATATATATACGGGTATAGCATACAGCAGTGGCAATCAGAAAGATGTAGATGGAATACCAGCGATTTTTGAATAGTAGAGCCGTGAATGTTGCCAAACCAAAGAAGTTAGCTGCATGGCTCGATACAAATCCATAAGGATATCCTCGATAGTTATATACAGTTTTGACAATATCTTCAACACCCGGATAATGGGTCGGCCTTGGTCTCATACATAGCGGTTTGATAATGTGTGATGTCAACTGATCGCAAATGAGGATGGTTAGACCCATTGCAATTATAACCAATACTGCTTCTCGTGCCGGTTTTTTATAAAATAGAAGTAATATGAATGCCAACCAGACGCCGAACCAGGTCTGTGGGGCTGAAAATAGATAAATCAAAGCGTCTCCATACGCTGAATGATGGCTGTTGAGTAGGAGAAAGACCTGCTTTTCCCAAGAAACCAACATGTCCAAGATATGCATGAAAAGATGTTTTTAATTAATAATAGTCGTGGTATTGTTACCATTAACTTGTTGTTATCTCTAATTCGACAATGTATGACAAGGTCGATAGATTAGAAGAGAGCAACTATCCGACAACCTCAAAGGTACAAATACTAAGACAAATGATACTGTCCCAAAAAAGTGTGTAAGACCCAAGACTATTATCTTTGAAATTACAAACTAAAAAACGATAAAAAGCATGAACCTTACACAAGTACAAATTAAAGAAATTATTTCGAATTGTCTGTC
>NZ_JBHSGO010000173.1:0-14343 GCF_042654485.1 Falsiporphyromonas endometrii
ATTTGTATACCATAAAGATAACTATTATTAATAACATGGAAAAGACTTAATATAGAGAAAGTTGAAACTTTTTTCAAAAAACAGAAAGGGCTGCGCCAAATGGAATTTTGACACAGCCCCTTTTTGTATCTAATAATCTCAATTTTATCAGTTATATGAAGTTGTTTCAAACTGATTCTGCCAACTAACTAAGGAGTATAGCAGGCTATGTGTTAGTAGTTGAAGGATTAAACAGGTCAAAATAAATTATAACGTTATCTCTTAATTGTTCAAACTGGTTTTCTAACCTAATGTTCTAAAGATATTTAGGGTTAATAAATGCTCTTCGTAAGATATGACAACATTATAAGATGTTGATATCAGTAGTGCATATGGGTGCTAAAATAGTAGAAACGAATATTGAGTAGTCATTAAAAGGAAGTTTTAAAACAACTTATAAATAAATGAAGGAGCTATGGTAAAGAAGGTATTGTGTTTGAGCCATCCGGCTTACCTCTCATTTAAGAAGGGGCTGTTGATAATTGAACTGCCGGAAATAAAAGAAACAGCAAACTTACCCCAAAGATTGAAAGAGAAAGGGGTAATAACAAGGCCAATCGAAGATATAGCCATGGTTATATTGGATCATAGAAGGATAACGATTACCAGTGCTGCAATGGAAGGGTTGCTGATGGGAAATGTTGCAATAGTATCATGTGCAGCTAACGGACTTCCATTGGGACTTCATATGCCTCTTAATACAAATACACTTCAAAGTGAAAGATTTAGACATCAAATAAAAGCTTCAGAACCTCTTAAAAAGCAACTGTGGCAACAAACAATACGACAAAAGATTGATAATCAAGCAGCTGTATTAGAAAGATATACAGATGCTCCGACAGGATGTATGAAAAGATGGGCTGAAGATGTAAAATCCGGTGATACTACAAATGTTGAGGCAAAAGCTGCTGTCTATTATTGGAAGTATTTATTTGAAGAGATACCTGATTTTAAAAGAGAAAGGGAAGGTATCTACCCAAACAATCTGCTTAATTATGGATATGCAATATTAAGAGCAGCTGTGGCCAGAGCTCTTATCGGATCGGGATTGTTGCCAACAATGGGAATTCATCATCACAACAGATATAATGCATACTGCCTGGCAGATGATGTGATGGAACCATATAGACCTTATGTCGATAAGTTGGTGGTGAGTATGGTGAGAGAAAGTGCAGAAGTACAGCTGGTAAAAGATACAAAAGCAAAGCTGTTGGGAGTGTTGACCAAAGATGTAAAAATGGATAACAAAATCTATCCACTTATGATAGCAACACAGATGACTTCAGCTTCAATCTATAAATGCTTTTGTGGAGAAGTTAGAAAAATATTATACCCGGAACTATGAAGGAATGTAATAGATATAGCCAGTATAGAACGATGTGGATACTTGTATTTTATGATTTGCCAACTGAAACGAAAAGGCAAATAAAGCAAAATGGAGAGTTTAGAGATAAACTAATCCAAGATGGATTCGAAATGTTTCAGTATTCGATATACATAAGACATTGTGATAGTGTGCAAAATACTGAAGTGCATGTGAAAAGAGTGAAAAAAGCAATGCCGGAATATGGATATGTGGCAATATTGAGAGTCACAGATAAGCAATTCGCTAAAATTGAATCATACTACAATAAGAAAATTGAACAAAATGAGAACCAGCAAAATCTGTTATTTGACTGGAATCAATGCGAAATGCTATGAGTTTTTAATTCCTAATAATGGAATATAAGTAACTGATATACTTTAATTTAAGTGTATTCCTGGTGCGAATGCACAGACTAAAGTACGAAATTGAAAGCTATTCACAACGTTCATTAGATTTTCTTCCATGTTGCTTTTGGTGCGAATGCACAGACTAAAGTACGAAATTGAAAGCTATTCACAACGGACAAAATGGGGTAACGGATATTCCCGTGGGTGCGAATGCACAGACTAAAGTACGAAATTGAAAGCTATTCACAACTTATGAAACTCTATATATCTAATAGCCTTTGGTGCGAATGCACAGACTAAAGTACGAAATTGAAAGCTATTCACAACTATCGTTTACAGAAATCTCTAGTACTTTATGGTGCGAATGCACAGACTAAAGTACGAAATTGAAAGCTATTCACAACACAATTCCAGATGGGATATAAGGGCTATATGGTGCGAATGCACAGACTAAAGTACGAAATTGAAAGCTATTCACAACCTTTCGCTTCTTAGTTTGGCTGTCTCTTTGGGTGCGAATGCACAGACTAAAGTACGAAATTGAAAGCTATTCACAACTCCACCTCTGTGTGTTACGTATGATTCCTGGGTGCGAATGCACAGACTAAAGTACGAAATTGAAAGCTATTCACAACTCAATTCTTTTAATTTCCTTAAACCTCGCAGGTGCGAATGCACAGACTAAAGTACGAAATTGAAAGCTATTCACAACATTAGGAAAGGTATATACCATCTCCGACTTGGTGCGAATGCACAGACTAAAGTACGAAATTGAAAGCTATTCACAACTGAGAATTCACGAGCTTCTTTCTGCTCGTCGGTGCGAATGCACAGACTAAAGTACGAAATTGAAAGCTATTCACAACAGGTTCCTGGCTGGACAGGTGACAACGGAGGTGCGAATGCACAGACTAAAGTACGAAATTGAAAGCTATTCACAACTATTGAAAGTTTACAAGATTGAGATAAAGTGGTGCGAATGCACAGACTAAAGTACGAAATTGAAAGCTATTCACAACGATACATTGTGTTTCGCTTATGGTGCTGTAGGTGCGAATGCACAGACTAAAGTACGAAATTGAAAGCTATTCACAACAGTTCTCAAGACAAGACCAAAGCTCGTAGCGGTGCGAATGCACAGACTAAAGTACGAAATTGAAAGCTATTCACAACATCGTTTCATCATTTTGCGAAACCTTTGGAGGTGCGAATGCACAGACTAAAGTACGAAATTGAAAGCTATTCACAACTGAGTGCTTGCACCTTTTAACGTATAATTGGTGCGAATGCACAGACTAAAGTACGAAATTGAAAGCTATTCACAACTGCAATAAAGAACGTCCTCGACCAGATTGAGGTGCGAATGCACAGACTAAAGTACGAAATTGAAAGCTATTCACAACTCGATTTCCTCTTTGTAGCTTTTGTACAAAGGTGCGAATGCACAGACTAAAGTACGAAATTGAAAGCTATTCACAACCATAACGAATCGCAGCAGCTTATCGTCTTTGGTGCGAATGCACAGACTAAAGTACGAAATTGAAAGCTATTCACAACTATCTTGTTATTGTATCACAAATGATTTTTATGTGAAATGCTCCGCTAATGTATGGATTATTGTTTTGTTTTCCAATTGTTGTGTTGTTTTACTTTCTATGCCAAGAGTTGATTTTAATCTGAATATCTCTTGTATGTAGATTCTCAATAAAACGAAACAGCTTCTAAGTTGTAGAAACGAAAAACGCTTATCTTTGTATCTTATCAAAGGTGTATACCGACTTAATGTAAATAAAATGGATTACAAACAAGATATAAAATATACAGGGGGGTGTCGAATGACTCAGGATGGATGTCGTCATACTCACCAACAGCCTTTAAATAGTTATGATTGGTTATGTGATATTCCCGGGAATGCAATCAATGAAAAGTATGTTGAGATACAATTTAAGAATACCCGTAAGGGCTATTTTAGCAACATAAACAATCTTGAATTGACTAAGGGAGACCAAGTTGTTGTCGAGGCTTCACCCGGATATGACATTGGTACTGTAAGTCTAACCGGTCGTTTGGTAAGGAATGCGATGCGTATTCATCGTTACGATTTTAATCGTTATGGTGAGCCAAAGCCTATTTTACGTCATGCAACCGAGTTTGACCTGGAGAATTTTGAGTTGGCTCGCCAAAAGGAGCACGATACAATGATTAAGTCTCGTCGAATAGCCGAAGAGTTGGGTTTGGAAATGAAGATTGGCGATGTGGAATATCAAGGAGATGGTACTAAGGCTATTTTCTATTACATCGCGGATGGTCGAGTCGATTTTAGACAACTTATCAGAGTCTTGGCAGATACATTTCATATTCGTATCGAAATGAAGCAAATAGGTGCTCGTCAAGAATCCGGTCGAATAGGGGGTATAGGTTCTTGTGGACGACAATTGTGTTGCTCAGCTTGGATGACCAGCTTTGTGTCAGTAGGCACAGTTGCTGCTCGCTTTCAAGATTTGTCTCTCAATCCTCAAAAACTTACCGGCCAATGTGGAAAGCTCAAGTGTTGTATCAATTATGAAGTGGATGCATATGTCGAGGCCGGTAAAAAACAACCGGACAAGGAGATTGTACTTCATACAGAGGCTGGAGATTACTATTTTTTCAAAGCTGATTCACTTAAAAGGCAGGTTTCTTATAGCAAGGAAAAAGGTAATCCTCTTGAGGTCGTGACGATTTCTAATGAACGAGCATTTGATGTTATTGAACTTAATAAGAGTGGTAGAAAGCCAGAAACTTTGGAGTTCGATGAAAAGCAAACTCAATCCAAAGCTAATTCGCATGATATTCTTGATGATAGTTTAACACGATTTGATAGATCAAAGAAGAAGAAAAATAAGAAGAAGAGAAGGTCAAGAAATTTTACGGGGGAAAAGAATGATGTTGCAGATATCAAATCAATTGAGCGATCTCAGCAAAGTCAAAAGGATCTAATTCAAAACAAAAACGAAGATTCTTCTGAAGAAAAATCGAATGAGCCCAATAGACGGTATAGGAATAATAAAAACGAAGGCCGTAATCGCAGACCTGGGAACAATCAGCAAAGGTCTAATCGTAATATTCGTCCTAAGAGGGAACCAAAAGAAAAAGATTCTTTTAAGAATAAAGATGTCAAATCATCATCCGAAAACTCAAATCGTTCTTCTGAACCAACAGATTCACGGTATCAGAACAGGGGAAAGAGTGCATTGGAATAAGTGATGCGTAGGTTAACTCATACAATAGTCAACTTAGGTCTGTTTGTACTTTGTTTAATCTTATTTGATAGTTGTGTTTATCATCAGCTAAAGGATGAAAATTTTACATTCAAACAGTTACCTAATGCCAGGTGGGAAGCCGGTCAATCGGTCTTTTTCGATATGCTTGTAGAGGCGTATCAACAACCTTATTCTTGTGACCTTATCCTTAGGCATAATAATGATTATAAGTATACGCGTATCAAATTTATATATGATATTTCTTTGAATGGAGATTTGGTGGAGACAGATACTGTTACACAATCTCTTGTAAATGAGCATAATCAATGGATTGGAAATGGTATTAGTCTAAGAGAAGTGCCTATATGTCTTTTCAGAAAGAAAAGGATGAATCGAGCGGGCGTTTATACGGTAAAGTTGCGTACACCATTGCATAATGTACCTCTTCCAGGTGTGGAATCTATAGGTCTGAGGATATGGAAAGAGTAATTTGTTGTATGTCAGTTGTAACGGTTATTCATCTTGAAAAGTGCTAATTTTGTCTCTTGCAAAGATGTAGCAAGTAGAAGATTGACTATCTTTGCCGACTGACATTAAGTTTATAAGGACAAAGTGGATACAAAACTTATCATCGATAGAGGAAATACATGCATTAAGCTTGCGGTTTTTGAAGGCGCAAGGCTTGTGATGAGAAGATCTGTTTTGGGAATGTCTGAGGTTAAAGATCTTCGAGATATCCTCAACGAGAAGGAACTTTCGGCCAAAGGGTGTATCTTTTGTTCGGTTGGTAAACAGTCAGATTGTTTTATCTCCAGTTTGAAAAGATACTTCGGCAAAGATTTTTTTATCCTCAATCCTAATACGACTTTACCTATTACGACAAAGTATGATAGATCGACTCTCGGTGGAGATCGGATAGCGGCAGTTGTAGGAGCATGGGCTTTATTCCCTAACAAAGATGTTTTAGTTATTGATGCGGGAACTGCCATTACCTATGAACGACTAAATTCGAATGGTGAGTATCTTGGAGGTAATATCTCTCCAGGTATGGAGCTAAGATTTAAAGCTCTAAATGAGCATACTTGCCTTTTACCACACGTCTCTTCCGGTGGCAATCTTCCAGAATGGGGGCTTAATACAGATGAGGCCATAAGGTCCGGCGTAATACTCGGTCTCGTATCGGAGATTGAGGGATATATCCGGCGTTGTCGAAAAGAGTCTGCCGATCTCGTTGTGCTTACCACAGGAGGACAGACTAAATATTTTGAAAGCAGATTGAAAAATCAGACCTTTGTGGAGGACCTCGTCCTTCAGGGGTTAAATTATATACTAGACTATCAATACAAGAATGTATAAAGTACTGCAAGCCTTAAAGAATACGGCCAAGCTGACATTCGCAGGAGTTCTATTATGCTGCGGATTGTCCCATTCAGAGGCCATAGCTCAAAATAATAGTACCGAATCGCCATATACGCGCTTTGGGTTGGGAAAGGTCGAATCGCCTTCGCTTTCTTTTAATAGGGCCATAGGGGGGATCGGCGCAGGTTTGCGTGATCGCAATATGATTAATCCCATCAACCCGGCATCTTATTCGGCAGTCGATTCCATGACTTTTATGATGGATTTCGGTGTTTCCATGGGGCAATATTGGGCTTCGTCCAATAATGAATCCAATCATCGAACGTTAGGGAATTTTGATTATCTCACAATGCTTTTCCCGGTTGCTCACAGATTGGGCGTTAGTATAGGTGTCCTTCCGGTGTCAACTTCCGGATACCTTTTTGGTAATATCCAACCAATTGAAGGGGCAGAAGGTCAAACATACCGCAAGGCTTATAATGGAACCGGTAATCTCAATAAACTTTACTTGGGATTGGCCTATGCTCCATTTGAGTATCTTTCGGTAGGACTTAATGGTGAATTTTATTTTGGCTCATTTAGTCATCAACGAAGAATATCATACTCTACCGGCTTGGCATTGGATCCTACATTTAGTTCTAAACTAACAATGAAGGCGGGTTCTGTAAATGTTGGGGTTCAGGGTAAGATCCCTATAGGTAATAAGCAATCATTGACAGTAGGATTGGCTTATACTCCAAAGGTTAAGATGCATTCAACTCTTTATGAACAGAAGTTTATGACATCAGGAAATGCTGTTGTTGAGATGACTTCCGGTGATACAATTTCAGGACACGGTCTTTATGAATTGCCCCATTCATTTACAGCGGGTATGACTTATGAAATATCCAATAAATTGATGGTAGGAGCAGATGTTGAATATGCTTTGTGGAAAGATGTTACCTTTGCAGATAACGTTGCACAGTTACAGAATATGTGGAAGGTCTCTGCCGGATTGCAATATATCCCTAATGCAGATGATGGAAGTTTACTTAAGAAAATTAGATATAGATTTGGTGCACATGCAAACAACTCATATCTAAAGTTACCCGTAAACGGAGGTTTTAATGGTTATCATGAGTTGGGTGTATCTGCCGGCTTGGGAATCCCATTGGTCGATAGACGTTCGTTTTTGCAGATAGCTTTTGAATATAGCCATCTACTTCCTGCTGTGTCAGCTATGCCTTCCGAAAATACAATTAGGTTGACTTTGGGGGTAACATTCAATGAGGGATGGTTTAAGAAACTCAAGATTAACTAATGTAATTTGATTAAATAAGATATATCTGGATGTCGATAGGAGAAGATTTATATATCAAATCCGAGATCTCGATATGTTGATTGGCTAAAAATATTTACATTGAATCTGTTTTAATAAGATTAATAAGTAACAGAAGACTAGAATATGAAAGGAATTAACGTAATCTTAACTGCCGCTCTCACATTTGTGGCAGGTATGTCTGCATCAGCTCAGACCGGTGCAGCTACCGGTACACGCTACGGTAAAGGTGATGATAGCGTACGATGTGTGCAAAACATCAGTCTGTTTACCTCTTACTATAAGGGGAATGACTTTAAGAGTGCCGCAAAGTTTTGGAAAGACGCTTATGCTGAGTGTCCTGCTTCTACTAAAAATATTTATATCTACGGTATAAATATGATTAAGATGCAACTACAGCAAGAGAAAGATCCTAAGAAACGTCAAGAACTTCTTGACAAACTTATGAAGCTTTATGATGACAGAGCAAAGTATTTTGGTGATGATCCAAAGTACGGCTTGGACTTCATTGCAACAAATAGGATTGCCGATTATATGTCTTTGGTGCCACAAGATAAGTATGATTATACGAAGATCTACGATTGGTGTAAACCTGCAATAGAGGCTTATAAGGGGGATGCCAATCCACAGACAATATATTATTTTGTATTTGCTTCTTTAAACAAAGCTATCAAGGATAAGAATTGGCATGAGCAATATATCAAGGATTTTATGTTTGGTAATGATGCTCTTGACAAACAAATCGAACAGGCCGGAGATGACTCAGCCCATATTAAGTTAATTTCGTCACTTAAAGATCCAATGGATGATCTTTTTGCAAGAAGCGGTTTGGCTGATTGCAATATGATGGAGAAAATATATGGTCCTAAACTTGAAGAGAATAAGGATAACGTAGATTTTCTTAGTGGAATGCTTACTATGATGAGGATGACCGGATGTGAAACAAGTCAAACCTATACAAAGGGAAGTCGTTATCTCTTTAATATCAAACCGACAGCAGAAGCTGCCATGGGATTGGCAAAAGAGGCTTTAGATCAGCGTCGTACTTCAGAAGCTATTCAATTGCTTCAGCAAGCAATAAGCCTTGCCAAGAGTGCTAAAATGAGAGCTTCTTGTAATTATACAATAGGTGTAATTAATATGAATTCTCACAATTATGGTGCTGCTAAGGGCTATTTCAATAAAGCTATTCAAGAAGATCCTTCCATGGGAGAAGCTATGCTTTGTATAGGTCAAATGATTGCTTCTTCTGCCTCTTCATTTTTCCCGGATGATAAACTCAAGCAACGTTGTGTATATTGGTTGGCAATAGAGAAGTTGCAGAGAGCTAAATCAATGGACCCCGGCATTGCTGGTAAAGCAAATAGTTTGATAGCAACATACTCTAAATATCTTCCATCAGCTGCAGATATCTTTATGCATCCGGATTTAGACAAAGGAAAGAGTCTCTTTGTTGGAGGATGGGTAGGTGAGTCAGTGACTATTCGCTGATTGCCTTCTGAATGGACATCGAATTATGTCATTTGAACGTAATAAAATAAACTGGAGCACTGTTCGGGTATTATTAACCTGGGCAGTGCTTTTGTCTTCTCTTATATTTTCTTCTTGTCGAAAAAAGAAGGTGATGACAGTAAAGCAGACAATCAATCTTGATACGGTCTACACTATGTGTACGAAGGACGTACATACATTCATTACGGATTCAGGATATACTCGTACAAGGCTCGATACCAAAGAGTGGCGTTTATATGACAGGGAGAATAATAAGAAGTGGTTTTTCCCTTATGGGATACTCTTACAGAGGTATGATGATAATAACAAAAAGGTTATTGCGCGGATTTCTGCAGACACAGCCTATAATTATTTTGATAGAGAACTTTGGGAGTTAAGGGGGCATGTGCATATTAGAAATGTCTCCGGTACAGATTTCTATGCTCCAAGAATGTTTTGGGATGTCAAAAATGGAGAAATATATTCCGATGACTCTGTATACATTCACACCCCGGATCAGATTTTAAGAGGTGCGTCTTTTAGGGCTAATCAGGATATGTCTAAATATACCTTCCAGTCGACATCTGCTATTGTTGATTTTGTGGAGAAAGATTCGGTAGATACACACTAATAAAAACAAGAATCATTAGTTATCAAGGTTTTTATATGGTTGTCCGTTACCTTAGATAGACTTTGGAGAATCTGGTGAGTATTTGGCATTCCAAAATGCAGATCCCTGAGGAGCTCCTTGTTAAATATTGTCTCTTTTGTATTATATTTACTGATAGAATAATTCATATTGTCTGAGTTATGTTTCATTGCATGTAAGTCTTTGCTTATAGTCTTGTAAATTTATGCTGTATCTATACATATTTATAGCTCTAATGTTGTCAGCTTTTTTTTCTGGAATGGAGATTGCTTTCGTATCTTCGGACAAGCTGAGATTGGAGGTTGATAGAAAAGAAAAAGGTTTTACCAGTGCCATTTTGGGTATGCTGTTTAGGAAACCTGATGAATTTGTTACAACATTGTTGGTTGGAAATAATGTTGTTCTTGTTGTCTATGGTCTTCTTATGGCTAAGCTATTAGAAAAACCTTTGGAATCTTTTTTGCATAATGATGCCTTGGTCTTGTTGATACAGTCTTTGTTGTCTACTGTAATTATTCTTGTTACGGGAGAGTTTTTGCCAAAAGTTTTGTTTAGGTCCAAGTCTTATCAGATGGTGAAAATCTTTGCTTTCCCGGTATCTATTTTTTATGTCATACTTTTTCCTGTGACCAAACTTTGTAAGCTTTTGACAAAGTTGTTTTTCTTGTGTACGGGAAGTAACATCAAACGGGAAGACAAACTATTGAGATTCTCTACAGCAGACTTGGATCATTACCTTTCGGAGAATTTGAATGAAAATCCGGATGAAGTTGGAGAATTGGATACTGAAGTCAAAATAATTCAAAATGCCTTGGAGTTTTCTAAAGTACAAGTCAGAGAATGTATGGTCCCTCGTAATGAAATAGAAGCTGTAGATGTTGACGAAAATCAATCTGTCTTGGAAGAGAAGTTTAAGGAGTCAGGTTTATCCAAGTTGATTGTTTATCGAGAGAATATAGATGATGTGATAGGATATATCCATTCATCAGAAATGTTTAAAGATGGTCCGTGGCAGGACAAAGTGGTTAAAACAATGTTTGTCCCTGAAAGTATGTTTGCCAATAAGTTAATGACCCATCTAATGCAGAAGAACAAAAGTGTCGCCATCGTTATTGATGAGCTGGGTGGTACATCCGGTATGGTAACGCTGGAAGATATTGTGGAGGAAATATTTGGTGAAATAGAAGACGAACATGACCGATCGAAACTTGTGTCGCGTAAGGTTGATGACGAAACATATATTTTTAGCGGTCGAGTTGAGATTGACGATATCAATGAAAAGTATGGGTTGGACTTGCCTGAGAATGATGATTATCTAACTATTGCAGGATTTATATTAGACAACTATCAGCATATTCCAAGGGCGGGGGAAAAGGTAGATATTCCGCCATTCAAATTTGATATTTTAAGATCTTCTTCCACTAAGATAGAGCTTGTCCGAATGACAATCATGCCGCATGAAGATGAAGAGGATTAGATTGATTGTTGGTCCTTCTTGTCTAAGAAACTGTATGTTTTTAAGCCGAAATTGTCGTAGGTCATTTCCTTATTATTAAGCTTTTGATTATAAATCGAAGTGCAAGGAATGAATTGGTAATGTATTCAGATGCAAGATAGCGTCTATTAATGAGATTAAGAATTATTCTATGTGTCGACCATTTAAATGACGGAAGAAATGCTTATAGATCGATACATTTTGCTAACTTTGGACCGAAATTTTGATAGGTCTATTGATTTTTAAAGCCTTTGTTATCCTCATTGTGTGCAGTGGTATAGCTTTATGAGTTTTATATCAGTACGTTACAGAGTAATAAGCAGCCTATGAGTTGCATATGCTTGATTGTATATCCGATAGATTGTTGCTTTTTTGAGGTCTCTTGGACTTATCTTTGTATATTTGCTGGTCAGTAGAAAAATAAGAATAAAAACAATAAATAAATCTAATGGCAACACTAGAGAAAATTAGAAACAAAGCCGCACTCCTAATTATCGTAGTCGGCTTGGCTATGTTGGCCTTTATTATGGGAGACTTCCTGCGTTCAGGAACGACCTTCTTTAGTCAAGAGCAGAACGTAGCACTTAAGATTGATGGTGAGAAGATCAAGGCTCCGGACTTCCAGGAAAGATTAAACCAAGTGGAGCAATTGCAAGGTGGTGGACAGAGTCTCTCTGATGAGCAACGTATGTACATCAATAATCAGGTTGCTCAACAATTTGAGAACGAGGTCCTTGTAAACAAAGAGGCCGAAGCTCTTGGTGTGGATGTTTCTTCTGCTGAGTTTTTGGCTATGCTAACGGGTCAGGGAGGTATTGCTCCCAGTCCAATGTTGTCACAATTCTTGGGACAGTTTGGCATTAATGCCGCTGATTCTAAGGCAGTGAGTGATTTTATTAATCAAATGACTGATAAGTCTATCAGTTCACAACCACAAGAGGTACAATCTTCGTACAAGAAGATACAGTTGCAGTGGCTTACACTTCAGCAACAGTCTGTGCTGAGTCGTAAACAAGAGAAGATAGCTTCTTTGTTGAGCCGTTCGGTGGTATTGAATGATATTGATGCTCAATTTATGTCTGAAGTTCCCAATCGTCAAGTTGCAATGGTTCATGGCTCATCTGCCGACATTGCTGATGATAAGGTAAAGGTGACAGATCAAGATATTCAGAAGTATTATGATTCACACAAGGAATACTTTAAGTTGAGATTTGGTACAACTAAGATGCAATATATCAGCAAGGAAGTTAGACCAAGTGCAAAGGACTATGCAGATGCAGAAAAAACAATGCAAAATGTCAAGTCTCTTTTGGCTACAACAACTCCTGAGGATGCTTTTAGAAATCTTTCCGATAAGTTTATTGCTTCTACATATTTGACAATGGATGAGATTAGCCAAATGAATTTGCCAGGTTCGGTTACAGATTTCATCACTTCAGCTGCAGTCAATGAAGTTAACGATCCTACACTTGCAAATGACCAGTATTCATTGGTTAAGCTTACGGGCAAAAAGAATGCTACAGCAGGTGTTAAGTTGCAGATGATTGTTTTAGATTCAACTAAGTTAAACCTTGTTGATAGCATCAATACTCAATTGGCTTCAGGTGTTAACTTTGGCGACTTGGCAAAAAAATATAGTGTTGATGATCGATCTAAGGCAAGCGATGGTTATGTACTGATGGCTAATCGTTTCGGTATGCCTGATTCTACCATCACAGAAGCTATCGCCGCTTCCAGCCAGATGGATACAATTTTCAAAGTGCCTTTTGGTAATGTGATAACAATTAAGAAGAACAACTATGCTATGCTTCTTAAGGCTTCGGATCCAAAACCGGCGGTAGATAAATACAAGTTCGCTTATGGTATTGTACCAGCTACATTCTCAGACGATACATACAACAGCGATTTCAATGCAATGAGCCAGATTCTTCTTAACAATAGTGATTTCAAGGCGATGGCAAAAGCTGCTGCTGATAAGGGTTATCAAGTGGAAGACGGTGTTTATGTAGATGTAAGTACTCCTATCCTTGGCAACATTGCAAGTTCTCGTCCTGTTATTCATTGGGCTTTGAATGCTGATGCCGGAGCCATTTCGGAAAAGGTGCAGAGATGTGGTCTTAACAACATCATGATTGCATCAGTTGTTGAACATGTGAAGCCGGGATATAAACCTCTTAGCATGGTTAAGGATGATATCAAGAGAAGACTAATGGATACTAAGAAGGGTGAGAAAATGGCATCCGACCTGGAAGCCAAAAAGCTTACAACACTTGAAGATTATGCTTCAGCAATGAAATCCAGGGTTGATACTATAAGTGGTATGAGCTATACTGTAACAGGTGCTCAACCTGCTTTGGTCAATGGTTATGCTATGACAACTGCACTTCAATCCATCTCAAAACCATTCTCTACAGAAGATGGATCAGTATATGTAGTTAGACCGATGTCTGAAAGTAATGCTCCTGCCGGTGCATCGGTTCAGGCTGTTATCCAACAGAAAAAAGCTGCTATGTCCAATCAGATAGCTCAGCGTGCATTTATGCATCTGTATAATATCTTGAAGATAAAAGATAATAGAGCGAAGTTCTATTAATTACTAAGGTTTGATAACCTCGATAGAGGGGGAATAAGCATTTGAAAGGCGCTTATTCCCCCTTTTTGTTTTTCAATGTCAACGAGGATTTTTAATGAGTCGCAGTTTGCATTGGTAATTCGCAAAAAGAGAAGATGGGAAAAACGTAGACATTGAAGGATGAGTATTTATATATCTGACCGAAGACGGATATCGAAGGCAACGAAAGAGATACCTTTGTGCAACAGTTCTGTACTCAAAAATATCATAAGAACTATTGGTGCCCAGTAAAATTATTGAAATACCGGACATCTTGAATTTCATGAAAACCGCCTTCTCAAGGTAGTATCCCAAAAAGTGTGTAAAGGAGGTTTATCTTTGAGTCAAAATTAATCATTTCATTTCATTGTTTTGTTCATCCGTCAGGCGGACATGAAAAACACCGGGGGGATTGGCGTCCGCCCG
>NZ_JBHSGO010000174.1:0-14469 GCF_042654485.1 Falsiporphyromonas endometrii
CCTCCAATACCCTCACTTTTTGATTAGGGGGGCTTATCTTTCAAAATTGAAATGCTCAACCGCATGTATTCTGCGATTGAGCATCCTTAATATGTCATTTCCAACTTTTATCGGACAGCAATGATATAATATATTTTGTACTTACCTCTCTCCAATACAAAACGAACAATCCCGACATCTTTAGTTATTGTCCCCTTCTCTTCTCCGGACAAACACTTACTTTCAATCTCGTAACGAAAAGCATTTTCATCACCTTTGACCGACTCAAATTTGATAACCTTAGACACATAAGTATCCGTATCACCAGACTCAGCATCCATCTCCTTAATCTGTTTGATAAGATCGGTGGTCTTAATCTCATAATCCTCATAGTACTGATCAATAACATCCGCAAAAACATCGACCAGTTTGTCATAATCCCTTGAATCACAAATAGACTGAAATCTCTCAAAAATCTTTCGAGCTTGAATCAAAGAAATAGGAGGATCAGCAGGATCATCCACAAAACGAACACAATTCACTTGCGTACAAGCATAAGAAGGAGTGACATTTGTCCAGACAAAAAGTCCCGAAATACAGGACATAAATAATGGACAGGACTTTACGAAGGTTGTAATCTTCATATAAATGATAATTGTGCTAAGATAAAAGGTAAATAACAACTCTTATACTAGCGGAGTTAAACTTAAATCATGTGACATAAAATCTTCTCACAAACTCAAAACAATTTCTAAATGACAAAGATTAAAATCACACAACAACACAAACACAATCTCATCAAAACCCAACCCCCAACACTAAACCATATTGATCTAACAAAAGGCATTGAGTCAATCAGTTACACAGTCAATAAAACTGTTATCACTGCCCGATAAAATGTCCGCAAAGATATCAAATAAGTCGAATAATACAACTACTATTCCATAAATATTAGCAAGATGTTTAGACCTTAGTTTTAGCCTAAATTCAATCCTTGACAGCTGCATAAATACATCCCTTTTTCACATAACATATTAAAAAAGTCGGATGCATGCTTTTCCTTTACACACTTTTGGAATACTATTTATAGTCTACAAAATAAGACTATGAATGGATGATTTAGAGTAGTAATTACTCTATCTAAATCAAAACAGGTTTTACAGTTCTATTATTTTCTCAAAAGAGATGTGGCAAAAGCTCGAGACTCCTGATCTGTGTTCATAAAGTCTTGTAGTTTTGGATTAATGATATAGGGCATCTGATCTATTGTTTTTTCAATCAAATTGGGTATATCACAGAAAGATAATTTATCATGGAGAAAGGCATCGACAGCTACTTCGTTTGCAGCATTCAAAACACATGGTGTATTTCCTCCCTTAGCAATCGCATCATAAGCAAATGTCAAATTTGGGAAACGTGTGGTATCCGGCTCAAAGAAAGTCAACTTATGCCCAAAGAAGTCAACTCTGGGATAGTCATTCGATATACGCTTAGTCAGTCCCAAGGCGTAGCTAATAGGCAATCTCATATCAGGTATTCCAAGTTGTGCTTTGATACTTCCATCCTGAAACTGCACCATTGAATGAATAATGCTTTCAGGATGAACCACTACTTGGATCTGCTCCGGTCTACAATCAAAAAGCCATCTTGCCTCAATCATCTCAAATCCTTTGTTCATAAGAGTTGCTGAGTCAATCGTCACCTTAGCCCCCATAGTCCAATTGGGGTGTTTAAGGGCCTGCTCCTTCGTTATCACAGCCATATCCTGCTTCGAGGTATGAAGGAATGGTCCTCCCGAAGCAGTAAGCAAAATTTTTTCGATAGGATTAAACTCGCCAACAAGGCATTGAAAGATTGCCGAATGCTCTGAATCGACTGGTATAATAGTGGCATTATATTTGCGGGCCTCTTTTATTACAAGTTCACCTGCCACTACCAATGTTTCTTTATTGGCAAGTGCAATGATCTTACCTGATTTGATTGCTGAAAGCGTTGGTACAAGTCCGGCATATCCAACCATTGCCGTCAAGACAATGTCAATCTCATCTATTGTTACAGCTTCTGCGATAGCTTCAGCACCACACCAAACTTTGATTGGAAGGTCTTTGAGAGCCTCTTTAACCTTGAGATAGTTTGTTTCTTGTGCTACTACCACAACTTCCGGGTGAAATTCACGAGCTTGCTCAATCAATAAATCAGCATTGTTTCGTCCGGTTATAAGATAGGCCTCCAATGTCTCTTTATTGTTTCTGATAACATCTAAGGCTTGAGTTCCAATTGACCCGGTGGAACCGAGAATTGCAATACGCTTTTTATTCATAAGTCTAATATTCCTTCAGGAATGGTTAGGACAACTATTTTGTTTTTATGGTCTATATCAACGATTAATTCATCGACAGCTGGGATCAAGACAATAGATTTGTTGTCTACCCTACTCACCTGCAAAAGACAATTTACGGTAGATTCGTCAATTCCTTCAATAACACCTATAGTATGGTTGTTCTCATCATGAAGAGTATATCCAACACAAACGGACAAAGTGTCTATATCCTCACTCTCGGCAAGATAGTCAGTTTCCAAATAAACTTTGAGACCGGAAAGAGCATTTGCAGAGTTTTCGTTATTAATATCCTCCAATTTCAGCAGACATAGCTTTCCCTTAGAACGATAATTGATCAATCTATAAGGGATCTTCAGTCCATCTCTTTCTAAAAAGAGGAAGACCAGATCCTCTTCATCTTCAATCAGAGGAGATAAATCTACTTCAAGGTCAGCTGTCAGCTCACCTGATAAGCCATGAGCCTTACATATATCCCCTATGTAAGTCATATCAATTGAAGATAGGGGCTTAATCGAGTCGTGAGATATGTGCTCCAAGTGCATTTAATCTTTGTTCTATATTTTCGTAACCGCGATCTATCTGATCAACATTATGAATAACGCTTGTGCCTTTTGCACTCATAGCTGCGATAAGTAAAGCGATACCTGCCCTAATATCAGGGGATGTCATCGTAGATGCACGCAAAGAGTTGTACTTTCCATGCCCAATAATCGTCGCTCTGTGTGGATCACAAAGAATAATCTGAGCACCCATATCAATCAACTTATCTACGAAAAACAACCTACTCTCAAACATCTTCTGATGAATAAGAACAGAGCCTTTAGCCTGCGTTGCAACAACCAAAAAGACACTTAAAAGGTCCGGAGACAGACCGGGCCAAGGAGCATCCGAAACAGTCAGGATAGATCCATCCATAAATGTTTCTATTTCATAAATATCCTGATCAGGGATAAAAATATCATCATCTTCTTCTCTGATGTCGATACCAAGCCTTCTAAAAGATGGAACGATAATGCCAAGATCCGGAAGGCTTACATTCTTTATTCTAAGACTACTACCGGTCATTGCAGCCATACCAATAAAGCTACCTACCTCTATCATATCCGGTAGCATCCTGTGACATGCACCATGAAGAGTTTCCACCCCCTCAATAGTTAGTAAGTTAGAGCCAACCCCCGAAATCTTTGCCCCCATATTATTTAAGAGTTTACAAAGTTGCTGGATATAAGGCTCACAAGCTGCATTGTATATTGTAGTAATACCTTTAGATAATACTGCTGCCATCAAAATATTGGCTGTTCCGGTAACTGAAGCTTCATCAAGAAGCATATATGTACCTTTTAATCCATTGGGAGCATGAAGTTCATAGCTATGCTTATCTTGAATATACTCACAATCTGCCCCCAAATTCATAATGCCAATCAAATGGGTATCCAATCGTCTTCTTCCAATTTTATCACCTCCCGGCTTAGGGAAGATGGCATACCCAAATCTGGCAATCAAAGGACCACACAACAATACCGACCCTCTTAATTTACGGCTTCTCTCGAGAAATTCCTGGCTCTCAACAAAGGGAAGATTGACATCTTTGGCACAAAACTCGTATGTGCCGGCGGTTATTTTGGTTACCTCCACGCCCATGAGACGAAGAAGTTCAATTAGATTATTGACATCTAAAATATCCGGGACATTGCTGACAGTAATTTTATCTTCCGTTAGCAATGTTGCGGACAATATTTGAAGTGCTTCATTCTTTGCACCTTGTGGCACAATCTCTCCACTTAGCTTATGACCACCCTCAATTACAAAAGAACTCATACGAAGATATGTTGTGATAATATTATACAGTAAACAAAACAACCATTCAGGTCCTCTATTGCCTCACCATAAGGCAGCTCCTTGCAAAAATTCATCCACAAAAAGCATCCTTACAAAACTATTTATCGTCTCTTATTCTTTATATCAAGAAGAGAAGCCACCCTCTAATCAATCATTATTCGGAAAGAGGACTGTAAAAATAAATCTGCCCTTTAGTGTGGTACATCCGGACTATATCCTTATTTCTTTTTCTTCTTCTTTGCTGCTCTACCCGCATCTTTGATGGGGACATCAACCTTCTCGAGCACACAATTCTCTTCTGTCAATTCGATTGTACCATCCGAGAATTCGTATAAGTCCTTAAAGATCTTAAAATCTGACACTTCCGGTTTGTTCCATGTTGCGTACGAACGTTTCATCTGGTTAGCAATCAAGTATGAAAGTTCTTCTCTCTCTTTACCGGGTTCCATTTCTGAAGCTTTTTCAATCAATGACTGCAATATATGTCCATAATGGCGATATATAATATCATTGTCAGGATATTCCACGGGCTGCGGTTCTGTATAAAGTTGTTCCTGTTTGATTGTACCTTCGGGATAATCGACATCTAAATTAAAATTAGACATTATGGCCAGATGATCCCAATATACATTCTGATTGTTTCCATTATCAATCTGTAGTTCAGGCAACATATTGTGCATAACTTTAATAATAGAGCGAGCACAATAATTGCGTTCTTCCCTATTCTCTATCGTCTTGCAATAGTCGACCATATTCTGAATATGTCGACCATATTCTGGAAGTGCCAAAACTTTCAGTTCACTATTGTATTTCATAATTTATTATTGTCTTTTGAGTCTTCTTAAAATATTGTTCCGTTCTTCTTCATAACCGGGTTTTCCCAAAAGTGCAAACATATTGACCTTGTACGCCTCGACTCCCGGCTGATTAAACGGATTGACATCCAACATATATCCACTGATGGCGACCGCCACCTCAAAAAAGTAAATCAACTGTCCCAGATAATACTCTTCTAAGGTAGGCATTTTAATCTGAATAACAGGGACATTCCCATCAATATGAGCCAACTTTGCCGCTGTTTCTGCCGACTTATTGACTTCGTCCAACCTGCGACCGGACAAATAATTCAAGTTATCCAAGTTACTGTCATTGGATGGTATTTGGAGCTTATGTTTTGTATGATCTACAGAAATAACTGTTTCAAAGATTGATCTTTCTCCTTCCTGTATCCACTGCCCTATCGAATGTAAGTCAGTTGAAAAATTGGCAGAAGCAGGAAATATTCCCTTACCACATTTACCTTCACTCTCTCCAAAAAGTTGCTTCCACCACTCGGCAAAATACCTCAGCTTGGGTCTAAAGCTACACAAAATCTCAATCTTTCGTCCGGCATCGTACAAAGCATTCCTCACAGCCGCATACTGCATAGAAATATTACTCTCAAAATGGGTGCTGATTGTTGTCTTTTGCATATCTCTGGCACCCTGTAAGAGACGATCAATATCGTATCCCTCAATCGCTATTGGAAGCAATCCAACAGCTGTAAAGACCGAAAACCGCCCTCCCACATCTTCCGGTATGTGGATCATAGAGACGTTTTGTTTGAGGGCATACTGACGGAGTGATCCACTGATTGGACTTGTCACAGCTACTGTCAAGTCTCGGGCCTTTTGCTCTCCTACTTGATCTATCAACAGCTGGTTTAATATCCTAAAAGCAATTGCAGGCTCTGTAGTCCCTCCACTCTTAGAAATATTGATAATACCAAAACTTTCGCCCTTGAGTAGATCTACCAATTCGTACAAATAATCTTCCGACAAATTGTTGCCCGCATACAAAACAAACGGTCGAGACCTGCGTTTATACGGAGAGAAGGTATCACCCAATGCACTTATAATGGCTTTTGCACCCAAATAGCTACCACCTATTCCAATACATACGACATAAGTACAAGCCTTAAACTTATCTGCGAGTCTTTTTACCTCACCCAAATAATCTTCTGCAATATTAAATGGGAGGTCTTTCCATCCAAGGAAATCATTTCCTTCTCCAACTTCCTCGATTAGAAGACGAGATGCATCAACGGCCTTCTTTATGTGTTCTTCCGTCAGATAATGACGACAGCTGTCAAGTTCAAGACTTATATTACTCATATGATTATCTAAAGTACTTGGTCAGATTGGATATTGCCTCTCCCGGTTCTCTTTTCTCATACAAAATCTCATAAACGGTATCGGAGATCGGCATATTTACTCTAAATCTTTTGTTAACCTCTCTTACACATTTTGCCCCGTAGTACCCCTCAGCAATCATTTCCATCTCCATCTGTGCCGCTTTGACGCTATATCCTTTACCTATCATATTGCCAAAAGTTCTATTCCTCGAATATTGCGAATAGGCAGTCACCAGTAGGTCGCCAAGATAAACCGAATCAGTAATATCTCGCTCAATCAAATGGACCGTATTGACAAATCTATTCATCTCAGCTATTGCATTCGACATCAAAACTGATTGAAAATTGTCCCCATACTGGAGTCCGTTGCAAATACCCGCCGCAATGGCATAGACATTTTTCAATACAGAAGCATATTCGATGCCTACAACATCCGAACTGACAGCGCAGTATGTAAAGTCTGTACGCAAAGCCTGTGCAAACATCTCCGCTTTGCTTTTGTCAAAACAACCGACAGTGAGATAAGAGAGTCTGTTTTTTGCCACCTCTTCTGCATGACAAGGACCGGCCACAGCGCCAATAAGAGCCTGAGGAATATCCATCTCTTGTTGAAGATAGTCCGAAATCAGGATATTTTCATCCGGTACAATTCCTTTGATGGCATTGATTATGAGCTTTCCTTTTATACTCGAAGAGCGTATTCTTTTAAGAAACGACTTGATAAAAGGTGAAGGTGTCACAAGTACAATGGTATCACTTGCTCGACAAAAAGAGTTGATATCGGACTCTCCAAAGAAATTTATCTTAGAACAATCAAATTGCACGCTGGTCAAATAGTCCGAATTGTGCCCATGTTGCTTAAAGAACTTTATTTTCTCATTCTTACGCACCATCCAATTAATTTTCGGCTGTGTCGTAAGCACAATCTTTGCCAAGGCTGTAGCCCAGCTTCCGCTACCAAGTATACCTATGGTACCCAAGTCTTTCATCTTATAAAGGTTGAAATAATTACCAAATAGAATTCGAATGTTTCGCTGCTTTACAATTTACTTCGCTACTATCATAAATCTACTGTAAGCTGATAAAGATGATAGCGTTACAAATCGAAGGATTGCAACAAACACTGCATCCGATCCGGCAATAAAGCAATGTTTGGTTGAAACATCAAAAGGTGGTGTGGCTGACCATTCAACCACCCCACCTCAATATATCTATTAATTTTATTGGGCCTCTACCCATTTCTTCACATCATCCAGCTGCAATCCCTGATATCCCAACTTATACTTTTTGTTTATATCAGTAAGCATTTGCAGTATCTTACCCGGTCTTTCATTTTTCATCTGATCCACGGTAAGAATACCTGCCTTATAAAGTACCGGCACCCATTCTTCAGGCACTCCGGCTTTGACAAAAAGGTCTTTTGAATCTCTTTTTGCCACCTTTTCCGGCCTCATTTGAGGGAAGAACAATACCTCTTGAATACTTTCTTGTCCGGTAAGAAGCATAACCAATCGGTCCATACCAATCCCCATCCCTGATGTTGGAGGCATACCGTATTCCAAAGCTCTCAAGAAATCTTGATCAATATACATTGCTTCATCATCACCCTTCTCAGACAATTTGAGCTGCTCTTCAAAACGCTCTCTTTGATCAATCGGGTCATTCAACTCAGAGTATGCATTGGCAATCTCTTTTCCATTGACCATTAGCTCAAATCGCTCGGTCAATTCCGGATTGTCACGATGCTTCTTAGTGAGTGGGGACATCTCGATCGGATAGTCAATGATAAAGGTCGGCTGAATATAGTTACCCTCACACTTCTCCCCAAATATCTCATCAATAAGCTTACCCTTACCCATAGCAGGTGTAACTTCGATTTCGAGCTTTTCACAGACCTTGCGAAGCTCATCTTCATTCATACCCGTTATATCTATACCGGTATTCTCCTTGATGGCATCTATCATGGTTACTCGTCTGAAAGGAGCCTTAAAGTCTATAACTTTCTCGCCTACCTTTACCACGGTTGTACCCAATACCTCCAGACAAATATATTCGAGCATCTGCTCTGTAAAGGTCATCATCCACTTATAATCCTTGTATGGGATATAGATTTCCATACATGTAAACTCCGGATTATGAGTTCTATCCATCCCCTCATTTCTAAAGTTACGGCTAAACTCATAGACACCGTCCAATCCTCCTACAATAAGTCTTTTAAGGTACAACTCATTTGCAATACGAAGATAAAGTGGAATATCTAACGCATTATGATGCGTCACGAAGGGTCTGGCTGCGGCACCACCCGGGATAGGTTGCAATACCGGTGTTTCCACCTCCATATATCCACGATCATTGAAGAACCTCCTCATCGCATTGAAAAGCTTCGTCCTTTTGATGAAGATCTCTTTAACCTCATCATTAACAATAAGGTCGACATAACGTTGACGATACCTTTGCTCAGGATCTGTAAACCCATCATATGTAACACCATCCTTCTGCTTAACTATAGGAAGGGGTCGCAAACTCTTAGAGAGGAATGTAATCTTCTGTGCATGAACTGATATTTCACCCATCTTGGTCCTGAATACAAAACCTTCAACACCAATAAAGTCGCCAATGTCCATACACTTTTTGACAACAATATTGTACAAAGACTTATCTCCTTCTTCAGGGCAAATATCATCTCGTGTAATGTAAACCTGAATACGTCCGTCCTTATCTTGCAATTCGATGAAAGAAGCTTTACCCATGATACGTCTGCTCATAACTCTACCGGCTATTCGTACCTGTTTGGGTAGCTCTAGCGACTCATCGAAAGTTGTCTTTATGTTGGCAGAAGTATCATCTACCTCATACTCTGCAGCAGGGTAAGGATCAATTCCCAATGCCCTGAGCTCTTCTAAACTATTTCTTCGAACAATTTCCTGTTCTGTAAGTTCTAATATATTCATCTTTAGCAAGTGCTTATTTAATATTTGCAAAGGTAACATAATAGAGTGGGAATGGCATCTTTTCCAATAAAGATAACAAATCACCTTTTCCCACTCTATCATCGTCATAAGGAATCATTTCATCATATCATTGCCTAAAAAAGACCTTTGAGAAAAGAAATCTCCCAATGATACCAATTTCAATTATGCAATTGTAATGAGAATGAATCCGTAGCCGAAGACTTATGGTGCAAGGTTAATCATATATTCATTTTGCATCATAAGATGGTGGGACACCCAAAATTCCCTTTATGAACTAATTTAGTATAAAGGTACTCTTTTTTGACAAAACGCCCATTCCTCGGCTAAAATATAAGAAGCTGTTTTGAATTTGCCCATCATAAAATATAAGAGTTCACAACTCAAGCATTTTGTGATGTCTGACGATAACAGACACAAAAACAAACCCCAACAGCATCTGAAGCAATTTAGATTCGATCCAACACCAAATCGATCAAATCTTCAAGGCTATTCTTGTAGGATGTATTCATTTTGAGAGCTTTTCTTCCTGCAATGATGCAGCAGACAGTCATAGCTCTATGCCCCATAAGAGCAGCAAGACCGGCCAAAGAGGAGCTTTCCATCTCAAAGTTGGTAATCTGTCTGCCATTATATTCGAAGGCCTGAATTTTCTTATTCAAATCAACATCCATTAGTGGAACACGAAGCATTCGTCCTTGAGGTCCATAAAAACCATTGGCAGCAATGGTCATTCCCTTAATGACATCATCCTGACAAATTTGCTCAATAAGGCTTTCGTTGGCACTGACAACATAAGGTTTAAGACCATCGAGCTTCCAATCCAACTGTTTGATTAGCTGCTCTTCCATTTCCTTATCGCGAATTTTGTCGGTCTGATCATAGAAATACATCACACCATCAAAGCCAATGCTCTTCTCTGCTGCTACATAGGCCCCGATATGTGAGATATCCTGCAGACCACCCGATGTACCGACACGAACCATCGTAAGTTGTCTAAAATTTTCCTTTACTTTTCTTGTTTCGAAATCAATATTAGCCAAAGCATCCAGTTCATTGACAACGATATCAATATTGTCAGTACCAATACCATGGCTTAAGACAGTGATTCGTTTCCCTTTATAAGTACCCGTAATGGTATGAAACTCTCTGCTTGATACTTCGACCTCTTTGCTATCAAACCTTGAAGCAACTACATCTACTCTGGCAGGATCGCCTACCAAAAAGACTCTGTCAGCCAGATGTTCCGGTTTGATGTGAAGGTGAAAAATTGATCCGTCTTCGTTAATAATAAGTTCTGATGGTGGAATAATTCTGTTCTTATCCATAATCGTTAAAATTAAAAATTAATACTACTTAGTTAATTCTTGCTTGATACACTTTTGTACCATGTCATTTATCATCTGTCTCAGACTTTTTTGATTCTCTTCCAGATTAAGAATCTTTCCCTTCAGAGCACTTTTCTCCGAAGAAGACGCATCTCTATAAGCTCTTCTCAGAGTTTCGAGAGTAGCGTTTAGTTTTGACAAATCATATCTTTTATCAAGGATAACCCTATATAAATCTCTTGCTTTGGATGATGTAAAATCACTCCAATCGGTATACAATTTACCATTTACACTCAACAATATTGCGTCAGACATCTTATCATTGGACTTATCTTTTCGTCCAACCCTTCTTTTGATATCAGAATAGTCCGAGTTCTTATCCTGAGTGACTTTGATACTTTTGAGAGATGCCCATGCCGTCTTCTCCTCCACATCATCCGATGGCAATAGCGTATTGTCTTCATCTATTATAAATGTATAAACGCAAACATTCCCTTTCGATTGGAATCTGTCGGATGTAAAATAGCCAATGCCATTGTTTTCATCATAGGCAAGCATATAATCATTGTAAGGTGAATTGAATGGCATACCGAGCATAGTCGGCTCCAAAAAATCTCCTTGTGCATTTCTTCTTGTCATATAAAGGTCGTACCCACCTATACCATCCTCAGACTTTCTTGAAAACAACAATGTACTTCCATCCTGCTTTAAGAAAGGATAGTTTTCTGTACCCGTCAAGTTGATCAGTTTGTCAAGCGGATCCGGAGTACTCCAACGGCTTCCAACAACCGAACTGCCATACAAAGCCATATTATGCTTCTCATCCCTTAATGCAACAATCCTCCTGTTTCCTAAACCATTGGTATATGAAGTCACCCCTGCAAAAGCGGAAGTATCTATCTTCGACTGATCAGGGAAAATAGCACTTGTCCAACAAACTTCTCCATTATCCGATGCTATACTATGATAAGGAGTCAAAAAAAGATCTTTAGGCAATACAATACTATCTATCACCTCTACCCTCGCAACACGATCCAACATAGACTTTGCCAATACAATTTTTTTGTCAAATGATTCAGCTTCAGACATTTGTCTTTTCGTGCGCTTAAGATAGGACATATATTCCTCCATCACATCTTTCGCCTTGTCAAAGTCATAGGTAAAATACAGGGCTTGAGCATAAAGAAACTGCGCCTCTCCGGCCTTTTTGGCGGCAACTCTTAGCGGATGTACGGCCTTCTCATATTGCCCCAGGTTGTTTAGAGCCTTTCCATACCAAAGCGCATAAGTTTGATTTTTGGGATTGTTCTCTACAAGTCTTTGAAGGCCCGGCAAGGCTTTTGCGTACTCTCCCTTTTCATAATAACTCTTTGTTTCAGCCAAGGTCTGAGCCTGCAGTTGGTTGGCACCAAATCCGGCTACAAGCAATAGAGCACACACAACATATAATGTATTCAAGAATCCCCGCATAATATTCGTTTTTAATTCACTACATACCCGTAAGACCATCTTTTCATTATTTGGTCATACAAGATACGACGCTGTAAAGGTACTGAAATAGCAAAAGTCAGGCAAATAACACTTCTCTACAAAATGCATTAAATACCGAATTGTTTTACCTCCAAATCAATGATATTACAAGCGAGAATAATAGTCTCAAATCAAAATGATCTCATCCTCATTGCAAATATGACTTCTTTTCGTTACCTTAGTTCATATTGAAAAACAAAAACCATGGAGATAATCTTATTACTTACCACACTTTTGACTATTTTGTTACTTGGGGTATCACGCCTCCGAGACGGTAAGATATATCTCTTTGGTCAAGAACAAATTGACGATTACAAATGTATCAAATACAACCTTATCAATTACCTTTCTTCATGTGCTGTGAAGTTCAGAATGAAAGGCCTTTATTTGTTAAACATTGTTACCCTATTTAATATTCAAAAAGGGGCACAAACAACTCCTGTTTATACCGAATTTCATACATATTGGAGTTAGAGGAATCTGACCCAATACACACTTTGCCCGTTTTATTAGTACGAAACGGGCTTTTTTATGCGCTATTTTAACAAATAAGCTCGCGCGAGAAGCAATCCATTCTCGCGCGACTTTCGATCTGATCTCGCGCGACCTTGACATGCAAAGTCGCGCTACTTCAGGTGCAACCTCGCGCGAGTCTACCCTCAAGGTCGCGCGAGAATGGATTGAAAGTCGCGCGACCTTACAAAAAAGGCGGCCTAAAGTCCATTTTTAAGCCGCCAATTTGTCCACAAAAAGCAGTGTATACATATATTAACATTCAGATAGGACGGTTTCGTCCTATCGCTTTTGGATTTTGTGGAGAATGAGCCTCTTTTTGATGTCAGAAAGGGCTGTTTTAGGTCCCTAAACAAGTGAAATAAATTTACATTATTTAGCTAAAATCCGCTTTCCTCAGAAACCCCTCTTCCTATATACAACCATGTCATGATAGCTTTTTCCTATCCATTGCCATTTCGGCAAAGTTGCAACCAATTCAAACTTGCAAGCTTCAAACAATCGACAACTGGCCTCATTTATAGTGGCAACCATCGCAATAATTTGATACAGACGCAAATGCTCCAAAACATATTCCGATACGATATTTACGGCATCCTTTGCATAACCATGACATCTATACTTACGATCTATCATGATACCAATCGTTACACGCCTCTGATAAGCATCAAAATCGTACAGATCAACAGCTCCTACGATCGGGCCCTCCTTGGATTGTATAATCAGTCTCAACTGTCCGATTTCGAAAAGAGTCTTATGACTTGATTCGATATAATCTTGTAATACCTTACGAGAAATCGGCTGAAAAGATCCGGAAGATGACCTAAGTTCGGAATCATTCTCCCAATCCAAAAGAAGATCTATATCCTCGGGTTCTAATGCTCTTAGTCTGACCTTTTCACCAATAAATGACAATGAACAATCCATAGCCTATCTTTTTATAGCATCATCAAACGAGGTACGGTTAAGTATTGAGCGTCCCAAAGTAACTTCATCGGCATATTCCAACTCATCACCAACAGCAATACCCCTTGCAATAACAGAAATTTTAATACCAAAAACACTCAACTTACGATAAAGAAAGAAGTTGGTAGTGTCCCCTTCCATAGTTGATCCGAGTGCCAAAATAACCTCTTTGATTCTTTCCGATTCGATACGATTTACCAACTCATCTATATTAAGCTGTGAAGGACCTATCCCATCAATGGGCGATATAACCCCTCCCAAGACATGATACACCCCCTTGTACTGGGCGGTATTCTCTATTGCTATCACATCATTGACATTTTGAACTACGCAAATAGTCTGTTTATCCCTGTGTGGATCGCTACAAATACTACAAATTTCTGTATCACTAACATTGTGACAGCACTTACAATAGACTATTTCATCCCTTAAACGATTGAGAGCATCTGTGATTTTATGAGTATAAGAAGGATCTTTGGACAAAAGATGCAAGGTAAGCCGAAGAGCTGTCTTACGACCAATACCGGGTAAATTAGAAAACTGCTCAACAGCTTGTTCAACTAATTGAGATGGGAACTTATTATGCATGACTACAATATCTTTTCTTCTTTTCAACGCTTCGAGAACCTCCTAAAAATGGAGCAATCTAAAGAATAAGCTCAAAGCATATCTAAACCAAGCACAAAGGTAGTTTTTTCATAAGACTAAGAAGCTGTTTAAATTTAATTGAAAAACAATCTTATACAAGGTGTTAATATATTGAATATCAGTAGGTTAGTTGATTTATTATTTGTAACTTTATGATTATCAAACAATTAAAGTTATGGAGCA
>NZ_JBHSGO010000175.1:0-14850 GCF_042654485.1 Falsiporphyromonas endometrii
TGCCAGACAATTCGAAATAATTTCTTTAATTTGTACTCGTGTGAGATCCATACTGTTTTACTGTTTTATTTTATTTTTTCAAAGATAATAGTCTTGGGTCTTACACACTTTTTTGGGACAGTATCAACGTGCTGGCTATGAACAAGCCTCTAGCTATAGCATACTATCTCAAAGAAGATCTTAGACTATTCTGGCAGCAGACCTCAAAGGAAAAGGCTGAGTCGTTTTTGAAGAAGTGGCTCGAACAAGCAGACGATTCGGGGGTCCGGCATGTCAAACAAATAGCTAAAACAATCCGGCTCTATCAATGGGGCATTCTAAATTGGTATGACCACCCCATTTCCAATGGAGTGGTCGAAGGAATCAATAACAAAATCAAAGTCCTCAAAAGGATTGCCTACGGATACAGAGATATGGACTACTTTCAACTAAGACTTTTTGCTCTCCACGATCAGGTCATCACACAGAATCTCGGATGAACCATAAAATTGTCAATTATAAACTCTGTATTTTTACCATATCCTATTATGGCTTTAACCTTTTCTCCTTTTGGAGAAATAAGAATTATAAATGGGATACTTCCGTCAGTGTTGCCAAATTTTTTTGCGCAAGCCAAAAAGGCTTTTGAACGATTATAAGGACCGGCTTTATCGATATCGATACTGTATACATAACTCTTTCCTGCATGTTTTTTTGCAATCCTGCTCAAAACCGGTTTTAGCATTTTGCATGGACCGCACCAAACAGCATTGAAATCTACAATGACAGGTTTGTCTCCTTTGTAGGAGATTTTGTCTGGAGAAGCTGTGTAGTCCCATACATATTTCATAAAGTATTCATCGTCGATCTCTTTTACCTCTCCGTCAGTTTCCGGAATGTCTATCTTCGAATCATCCTTATTGTCCTCTTTGTTGTCATCATTTTTGTCACCTTTGTTGTCTTCTCCTTGGGTTCCGTTGCCATTCGTGTTTTCTTGCTGGTCAGGCTTCTTTTCATCTTTTTTGTTGTCATCTTTGTCGCAAGCTGCGAATACAAATGCTGCCATCAAAGTTGTTGCAAGCATTGCTAAAAACTTGAAGTTTACTGTTTTCATATCTTTTGTTTTAGTTAATAGTTTGTCGAACTATGAGTACAAAAAGCGTAATAACCTCCCTTTGCATCTCTCTCCTTTATGTGTAAAACTGTTTCTTTTGTTTTGGCAAATGTATATAATAAATCCTATTCTACTTATCATTGTGATAGTAAAATGTTGATTTTTATGTCGTAAAAATGGATGAATGCTTCTTTGCTCTGTTTTTCTTCTTTGTTAAATAGATTGATAATGAATGTGATAGTTCTACTGGTAGTTGTCTTTTTTCTTTATCGCTAAGTTAAAGATGGCAATGATGGATAAAATAGATAGGAGAGCAATTAGCCAGTACTTTTTTGCGAAGTCATTGGATGTAGAGTCGCCGCCCTTGGACTTATCTTCCCTATTCTCTATTTCTTTGATTGCCTTTTTGAGGTAATCTATTTTAATGATATTGACTGCATTTCCGCCCATTTTATCTATTCCTTGTGACGTGACTATTAGGTGATGTCCATCAGAAGAGATGGCCAGGCCTACCGGAAAAGAGTCGATCGTCATACGACCCACAACCTGCATCTTATCTGCATCGATCACGTCCAGCTTGCTGTCGTTATTGCAAGTCACAAAGATGTATTTGCCATCCGGTGAAGCAACAATGGTCCTTGCCCCTTTGCCTACTTTGCAATTGTGCCAACCTAATTCGATCACCTTTGAGCCTTTTTGCATTTTTTGTATAGCTTGCTCTATATCTTTGAGTGCTATCTTTGCTACATAGCCGGAAATATTGCAACTGCAGTACAGGTCGCCTTTGCTGACAATCAGATGCCTTGGGCTGGAATACATACCAGTAATACGTCCTATGTATTGTCTTTTTATGACATCTATCACTGCTATACCGTATCCACCGGTCATACAACCAACAAGGAGATAGCGATCGCCGGGCAAGAATATGGTACCTCTTAGCTTGAGTCCGCTTTCGAAGTCTCTATTTATGGGTGTAGTGGTGCTAAAATCAGGTGTGTATTTCTCCAAAACAGTTATAAGTCCTGTGTAGTGCCATTGCTTTGGATTGTCTGAAGAGCAGTCTATTAATCCAACTGTATTGTTGCCCCAATGTGTAACTGCTACGGTCTTGTTGTCATTAGATGTTGCTATCATTTTAGGAAGTGGGCCACACTCCATCATTCGCACAATACTGTCGGCATCTGTATCAATAACAGCAATTGCTGAAGGCTCTTGGGCATTGATATCAAAGCTTCTTTTATAATAAGTTACCCAAAAATATTTTGCATTGTGTGTCAGTGTGCTCTCTACCGGTTTCCCCCTAAAGCGCATTACATTCTGCATATATTTTCTAAAAGGAAAAAGTCCGCTAAGATTATTCCAGAGATAGAGCTTGTCATAGTTCATTGTGTGTTGAATGACTTTGAGCTTTTTATTATTTTTCAAATCGTAAACTACCGTACAGCATCCTTCCAATGAATTGACATAGTACTTGCTGTTGTCCGGAAGTATCTTGACAGATTTTGGGGAGTAGATGTCTTTGTCCAAGGTAGAGCGATCTTGCCAGTCAAATTGCTGATGTTTGTTCGTGATAGTCAATCTCAATCCTCCATCACTTGTAAGGCATTCTTCTTGAATGGTAGAATGCTTCACCTCCGGTTGCCCGTAGGCAAGGGTTAGTTGAAAGGAGATTATTGCGGCAATAATGAGCGATAACATGGAGTATTTTGTAGCCTTCCTTGTATATGTGTTGTATGATATACCCATAACTAAAGCATAATTAGAGATATGATGGACCATAAGCCCATAATGCAATATTTTGTCGGTAAAGATAATGATATTTAATGTGTTAGATTGATAAGTAAGAGAGTTGGTTAAGAGCATTTTTTTGTTCTTCAAGATCCTTCAAAGATTTACTGTGGATAAACTCAAAACAGTTTCTTATACTGTTGACTGTAGCGGGATTCTTCTGACTGTTTCATCATTTTTCCCTTACTTTGTAGTACAATATGTGTATCTTAGCAAGTTATTAATATAAAGGTAGAAGATGTCGAGTACAAGAGCGAATGAATTAGAGCTGTCAGCTCTCGGTAAAAAGGTTGAATACAAACAAGATTATGCACCGGAGGTGTTGGAGTCATTTACCAATAAGCACCCGGATAATGATTATTGGGTGAGGTTTCACTGTCCGGAATTTACCAGTTTGTGTCCTATTACCGGTCAGCCGGACTTTGCGACGTTGTATATTGATTACATTCCCGGTGAGCGAATGGTTGAGAGCAAGAGTTTGAAATTGTATCTTTTTAGTTTTCGTTCACACGGAGCTTTTCATGAGGATTGTGTCAATATTATTATGAAAGATCTTATCAAACTTATGGATCCCAAATATATTGAGGTGCTTGGAGACTTTACTCCCCGAGGAGGTATCAGTATCTTGCCTTATGCCAACTATGGTAGACCGGGAACTAAGTTTGAGGAACTGGCAAAACAAAGATTGTTTAACCATCCTTCTCCCAGATAACCAGATAAAAGGAATCGGTAAAGATGAAGATCCTTGCAATTATTAATCCTATCTCAGGTATTTCGGGTAAAAACAAAATCCCGTCTTTGCTTGCAAAAGCTATACAGAATACGGACTATGAATTGGTTGTGTCTTATACCAAATATGCAGGACACGCAAGTGAAATAGCAGCTGAAGCAGTCAAGGAAGGGATAAGTGCTGTCATTGCTGTAGGGGGTGATGGTACGGTCAATGAGATTGCTTCTTCTTTGAAATATTCCGGTGTACCTTTAGGTATTATTCCTAAAGGTTCGGGCAATGGATTGGCAAGGGCTCTCGATATTCCGATGTCTGTGAAAGGAGCTATAGATCGTATAGTGCAAGGAAAGATCAGGACGATTGACTGCTGTCTTGCCAATGAACATGCTTTCTTTTGTACTTGTGGTTTTGGTTTTGATGCTCAAGTGAGCAAAGACTTTGCCGATGCTTCTCACCGAGGACCTCTTCAGTACATGATTACGACAGTCACCACTTTTATGAAGTACGATGCGCAACATTTTAGAGTGACAATTGGTGATGAAACGCTTGAGCAAGATGCTTTCTTGGTAACGATTGCCAATGCATCTCAGTATGGCAATAATGCTTACATAGCGCCCGGGGCAAAGTTAGATGATGGTTTGGTCGATGTGATAGTGATTGGACCGATGCCTCAGATAGAGGGCCCCAAATTGGCTCTTCAGCTTTTTAGGGGCAATATTGATACGAATAAGCGGTTTTGCAGATATGCGACGGATAAACTTACTGTCGAACGACCATATGAGGGACCTGTTCATTTGGATGGTGAGCCAGTGGTACTTCCTAAGAAAGTTGAAATCAAAGTCTTGCCAGGTGCTATCAAGGTTTTGGCATAGCTTGTCTGTTTAGTGGGTTTTCCCAAAAAATTGTTCATGAGTTTTGAGCTCTGAGGATTTCAGTCAAGTTATGACACGGATACCAAATGGGTTTTAATCACAAAAAGTTGAAATAAGGAGAAAGCATCTCTTATAACTGTTTACCGGATTTTTAGTCTTAATATTCTTAAGACAATTTTGTGTTTAAGTGTAGATATAATTACTAATCAATAATATTATAGTAGATGAAAACTAAATCAAGTGTCCTTCTGACTGCTGTGATTGCAGTGCTTAGTCTTGGACTGCTCTCTTTGGAGAGTGCTATGGCTTGTACCAACCTCATTGTTGGTAAAAAGGCTTCTAAAGATGGATCGGTAATGGTTTCTTATGCAGCCGATTCTCACACATTGTATGGCGAACTTTATCGTTACGCAGCTGCGGATCATCAGCCGGGTGCAATGCGTAAGATTATCGAATGGGATACTCATAAGTATCTTGGTGAGATTCCTGAAGTTGCACATACATATTCTGTGGTTGGAAACATGAACGAGCATCAGGTTCTTATTGCAGAATCTACATGGGGTGGTCGTAAGGAACTTGAAGATCCAAATGGAATCATGGACTATGGTAGTCTTATTTATGTTGGACTACAAAGATCCAAAACAGCTCGTGAAGCTATCAAAGTGATGACAGACCTTGTAGAAAAGTATGGTTATCACTCAAGTGGTGAAAGCTTCACTATTGCCGATAAAAATGAAGTTTGGGTAATGGAGCTTATTGGTAAAGGTAAATATGGCAAGGGAGCTGTATGGGTAGCTATACGAATTCCTGATGATGCTATTTGCGCTCATGCCAACCAATCCAGAATCCAACAAATTCCATTTAAGGATAAGAAGAACTGTATGTACTCAAAGGATGTCGTTTCTTTTGCAAGGAAGATGGGCTTCTTCAAGGGTAAAGACAAAGACTTTAGCTTCCAGGCTGCTTACAATCCATACGATGCAGGCGGTTTGAGAGGTTGTGAAGGTCGTGTATATGCTTTCTTCAACAAGTTTAATAAAGATATGCGCCATTACATCTCTTTTATCGAAGGTAAAACCAAGGAGCCAATGCCTCTTTATATCAAACCGGATCGTAAGCTAAGCGTTGCAGATGTTAGAGATATGATGCGTGATCATTTCGAAGGAACTGATCTTGATATGACCAAGGATGTGGGTGCCGGTCCTTATGTTTGTCCTTACCGTTGGAGACCTATGACCTTTAAGGTAGATGGCAAAGAGTATTGCAACGAAAGAGCTATCGCTACTCAACAAACCGGTTGGGTGTTTGTTGGTCAAACAAGAGGTTGGCTTCCTGATAAGATTGGTGGTATTTTGTGGTTTGGATGTGATGATGCAGATATGACTGTATTTACACCTATGTATTGTGGTTTGACTGAAATACCTGAATGCTATAAAGAAGGTAATGGTGATCTTCTTACATTCTCTTGGACCAGTGCTTTCTGGATCCACAACTGGGTTGCCAATATGGCCTACAATAAGTATAACTATATGATTAAGGATATTCGTAAAATTCAAAGAGAATTGGAGAATAGCTTTGACAATGTTCTTGTACCGGCTGTGGACAAAGAAGGGCAAGAGATCTTGGAAAAGGATCCTCAGAATATAGTTCCATTCCTAAATAAGGTTTGTGCTGAAGTGGCAAACGGCTCAACAGCCAGATGGAAACAGCTCGGTGAATATCTCATCGTGAAGTATATCGATGGTAATGTTAAGAAAGAGAAAGATGGCAAGTTCCAAAGAACTCCGGAAGGATTGGCTGTCTCACCTGATCAACCAGGTTATAATGAGGAGTATTATCGTCATATTGTAGAGACAACAGGCGATCACTTTTTGATGGAGTGATATTGATAATTGTCACCATAGAAGGTGGCATTTAGATACAAAGAGACCTGGTCAGAATACTGATTGGGTCTCTTTCTTTTATAGACTTTTAATTTGAGCTGGTGACTCAAAATCGGCACTTATATGGGTGCGTCACACTTTCAACACAACCTCTGCACTTGCATCTTAATCCTCTTGTAAAATCATAAATCGAATGAAGTATGAAATATAGATAATGTTGCTTTTTGTGTCGAGAATATTTTAGACAACTTTTCAGTGGTATCTAATGCAAATAGAAGGCTTTTTATGGATTGAGATCTCAAACTTCTTTTCATTGGAAGATTACTTGTAAAGGGTTATTCCTTTGAGAGAAATATCATAATCCGAAGGAATTTATGAAGTAGAATTTACCGTTCGTTTTTAGTATCTTTGTAGTATATTAATTAGAAAATCAGACAAAACAATAATATGATTGACGAACAGAAGCAAGCTGGGGCTAAAGAGGATTATTCAGCCGGTAGTATTCAGGTCTTAGAGGGCTTGGAGGCAGTAAGAAAAAGGCCTGCCATGTATATCGGTGATATCAGCGAAAAAGGTCTTCATCATCTTGTATATGAAGTTGTTGATAACTCTATTGACGAGGCTTTAGCAGGTTTTTGCACCCACATAGAGGTAACAATAGGAAAGGACAATACCATCCAGGTCAGAGATAATGGTCGTGGTATTCCTGTTGATATGCACGAAAAAGAGAAGAAAAGCGCACTTGAGGTGGTGTTAACAGTCCTTCACGCAGGGGGTAAGTTTGATAAAGGTTCATATAAAGTATCAGGAGGTTTGCACGGGGTCGGTGTATCTTGTGTCAACGCCCTTTCATCATATCTTAGAGCTGAAGTTCATAGACAAGGAAGTGTTTATGTTCAAGAGTTTGAGCGTGGAGTACCCAAAGAACCCGTAAAAATTGTTGCACCCGCAGAAGATACCGGTACGATTATTACATTCAAACCGGATGATACTGTCTTTACGACCACGACTTACAAGTGGCAAATATTGTCTAATAGACTAAAGGAGTTGGCGTTCTTAAATGCCGGATTGACTCTCACCTTGACTGATGAAAGGGAAGTTGACGAGGCTGGCAATTACAAGACAGAAACTTACCATTCAGATGAAGGGCTTAAAGAATTTGTCGCTTATCTTGATCGTTCCAAAGAGCCTCTTATTAAAGATGTAATTCATTTGGTGACAGAGAAGCAGGGTATACCGGTGGAAGTGGCCATGACATACAATACCTCTTATCAGGAGAATGTATATAGTTATGTCAATAATATTAACACCATAGAAGGTGGTACTCATTTGGCAGGTTTTAGAAGAGGTCTTACGAGAACCTTGAAAAAATATGCAACAGATTCCAAAATGTTGGATAAGGTTAAGATAGAGATTGCAGGCGATGACTTCCGTGAAGGACTTACGGCTGTTATCTCTATTAAGGTTGCAGAACCACAGTTTGAGGGGCAAACCAAGACCAAACTTGGTAACAATGAGGTGATGGGGGCTGTTGATATGGCTATTGGAGAAGCTCTTGAAAATTATCTTGAAGAGCATCCGGCAGAAGCAAAAGTCATCATCGAAAAGGTTATTATTGCAGCTACTGCAAGACATGCAGCCAGAAAAGCGCGTGAAATGGTGCAAAGGAAATCACCTCTTACCAGT
Source organism: Falsiporphyromonas endometrii (assembly GCF_042654485.1). Lineage (NCBI taxonomy): Bacteria > Pseudomonadati > Bacteroidota > Bacteroidia > Bacteroidales > Porphyromonadaceae > Falsiporphyromonas > Falsiporphyromonas endometrii. Next base: position 8,053 of record NZ_JBHSGO010000175.1, read on the forward strand.
GGAGGACTTCCCGGTAAACTGAGTGACTGCTCGAGCAAGGACCCTGAGATGTGTGAGCTTTTCCTTGTCGAAGGGGATTCTGCGGGTGGTACAGCAAAGCAGGGTAGAGACCGTGAGTTTCAAGCTATTTTGCCATTAAGAGGTAAAATTCTTAATGTCGAAAAGGCTATGCAGCACAAGGTGTTTGAGAGTGAAGAGATTAGAAATATCTATACGGCACTTGGTGTTACGATTGGTACAGAAGAGGATAGCAAAGCTCTTAATTTGAGTAAATTAAGATATCATAAGGTTATCATCATGACTGATGCCGATGTCGATGGTAGCCACATTGCAACGCTTATATTGACATTCTTCTTTAGAAATATGAGGCCACTTATTGAGAATGGATATGTTTATATCGCCACTCCGCCTCTATATCTATGTAAGAAGGGTAAAGAACAATCATATTGTTGGAATGAACAGCAGAGACAAGCTTTTGTGGATAAGTTTGCTGATGGAGATGAAAATAGAGTTCGTATCCAACGATACAAAGGTCTTGGTGAGATGAATGATGAGCAACTTTGGGAGACGACTATGGATCCTTCGAGGAGAACGCTCAGACGAATCACCATCGAGGATTTGAGTGAGGCAGACAATGTATTCTCTATGTTGATGGGTGATGAGGTGCCTCCCAGACGAGAGTTTATAGAAGAAAATGCAACTTATGCACGAATTGACGCTTAATAAGCAACTCTATGAGAGGATTAAAGAGGAAATATCTCATGAGTTTATAAATAGTAATATGCCTATACGTGGTGAGCTGATAGCTCCGCGTATAGGCATTACTGCCAATAGCAATGAAAAGCTTGGCAGTTGTATCAGCCGAGCATATTCTGATGCGGTCGTGATGGCCGGTGGGGTGCCTTTGCTGTGCCCAATAACTGATGACGAATCAGTAATTGATGAATATATTGAGAGTATAGATGGACTTATCTTAAGCGGTGGAGATGATGTACTTCCTTATTATGTTGGGGAAGATGCAGCAAAAAATGTGGGAACAGTTGCTCCTGAGAGGGACAGATATGAATTCCTTATTCTTCGAAAGGCTGTGGCTCATAATATCCCTGTGATGGGGATTTGTAGAGGCCATCAGGTAATTGCACTGGCTTTTGGAGGTACTATTTATCAAGACATTTATTCAGAATCTAAAGATCAACCAATCAATCACAATCCACCATTTGATAGATCTCACAAGGTCCATGCTGTGAAGCTCACTCATGAGAAATCTATCTTGAAGGAGTTGTTATCTAATGGGGATGGAGATTGTCGAAATGTATGGGTAAATAGTGTACACCATCAGTCTGTCAAAGATATTCCGAAGGGATTTATAGAGACAGCCGTATCTTCGGACGGACTCAACGAAGCGATGGAGGCTTATCCTGAAAAGTCTATTTTTTCTGTGCAATGGCATCCTGAGCAGATGATAAGGGGCAATGTTGATAAAGAGAGACAGCTGAAGCTTTTTGAATATCTCATCGATGAGGCTCGGCTATATCATAGGGCTCGGGCAATCCACAAAAGTGTTTTAGTTGTAGATTCGCATGTGGACACTCCAATGCATTTTAAGGAGGGATTTAGATTTGACATTCCATCTGATACTTTGGTAGATTTACCCAAAATGAAAGATGGATATGTAGATGCGGTATTGATGGCTGCATACATACCGCAGGGCAAAAGGGATAAAATCTCTTTGGAACAAGCAACGAAGCAGGCAATCTCCCTTCTTGAAGGTATACGGCGGATTGTGGGTGAGAATGCCGAGAAACTTGTGATTGCAACATCTCCGGAAGCTGTTGCTTTTGCAAAAGAGCAAGGGAAAAAGGCTATCATGCCTGTAATAGAGAATGGATATGCTATTGGAAGGGATTTGAGTTTGCTTCGAACTTTCAAGGAGATGGGAGTTGGATATATTACCTTGTGTCATAACGGAGATAATGATATATGTGACTCAGCGTCCAAATCAAACAATGAACATAATGGCTTGAGTGAATTCGGAAAAGATGTCGTTAGAGAAATGAATAGATTGGGCATCGCTATCGATGTATCTCATGCAGGAGACAAAACTATACAGGATGTGCTCAAGATAAGTAAGGCTCCTATCATAGCAAGTCATTCTTCGGTGAGAGCAATATGCAATCATCCAAGGAATCTTCCAGATGAATTGATCTGTGAGATTGCATCCAAGGGTGGCGTTATACAGGTATGCCTTTACTCAGGATTCTTAAACGAAGAGAGCAAAAAAGCAACAATCAAAGATGCTGCAGACCATATTGATCATATTGTCAAATTGGTTGGAGTCGATCATGTCGGCATAGGTAGCGATTTTGATGGAGGAAGCAGTTTATGTGGGTGTCGCTGTGAAGCAGACCTTATAAGAATAACAATAGAACTCATTAGAAGAGGGTATTCGAAAATTGACTTAAGACGTATATTGGGTTTGAATTTGATGAATGTCATAGGGAATATTCAACAAATTGGCTCATTTCTTATGCCTTTTGACAACTAAACGATACCTTTGTCGTAGAAATAAGAATAATAAATACGTTTAATCCACTAAATAGTAAGATTATGGCAAAAAGTAAAGAGAAGCTCTTACAAGACTTCCCGCCAATCACTACAGAGGAATGGATGGCCAAGATCACAACTGACCTTAAAGGTGCTCCATTCGAAAAAAAATTAGTGTGGCGCACTCCGGAGGGATTTAATGTGAATCCTTTCTATCGCACAGAAGATATCGAAGGATTGGCCACAACAACAAACCTTCCGGCTCAGTATCCATTTGTACGCTCAACAAAATTGGATAATGAGTGGACAGTAAGACAGGACATTAAAGTAGAAAGCATTGCGGAAGCTAATGCCAAAGCAAAAGACCTTTTGCATAAAGGTGTAACTGCACTTGGATTTAAGCTCAAACGCGAACAAACAAATGCCAAGGATCTTCGTGCCTTGCTCAATGGCATTGATCCTCAACAGGTTGAATTGCATTTCAGCTGTTGTCAATCTGTAGTTGTTAATTTGGCTCAGGCGGTGGCTGAAGTCTTGAAAGATGTCAAGATGGCAGACCGTTGCAAAGGCTCAATCAATTATAACCCATTTAAGAAACAGTTGGTTAAGGGTATTGTGCCCGAATGCTGGATCGAAAAAGCTAAGCAACTCATGGAAGCTGTGAAGCCTCTTAAGGGATTCAGAGTTTTGCATGTCGATGCTTATCTGTTTGCTAATGCAGGTGCATATATCACTCAACAACTTGGATATGCTCTTGCTTGGGGACAGCAAATTGTAGAAGCTTTGACTCAAGAAGGTTTTGATGTAGCAGAAATCACTTCACGTATTCAGTTTAATTTCGGAGTAGGCACCAACTACTTTATGGAGATGGCCAAGTTTAGAGCTGCTCGCTGGCTTTGGGCTACCATCATAGGTGCTTACGGAGAAGAATACAAGGGGGAGGCTGCTAAGATTTATCAACATGTAGTAAGCTCTACCTGGAACAAGACTGTTTATGACTCTTATGTCAATCTTCTTCGTACACAGACAGAAACAATGTCTGCTGCACTTGGAGGAGTAGATTCTATCACAGTGCTTCCATTTGACGCTATCTACCAGAACCCGGATGATTTCTCCGAAAGAATCGCCCGCAATCAACAACTTCTCCTCAAAGAAGAATGTCACTTTGATCGTGTCATCGACCCGGCTGCAGGTTCATATTACATTGAGAACTTGACAAATAGTATTGCTGATCAAGCTTGGGCTCTCTTCCTTAAGATCGATGACATGGGTGGCTTTATGAAGCTTGTCAATGAAGGAAAGATCCAAGAGATGGTTAATGAGACCAATGTGAAAAGACATGAGGCTGTCGCAAGAAGAAAAGAAAGCCTCCTTGGTACCAATCAGTTCCCTAACTTTAGTGAACTTTCAGCTGACAAAGCTCCGAAAGCAGAGGAGGGGCATCATTGTGGATGCGAAGGTAATTGTAAGTCTACGATAGCTGCTTTGAACTTTGACAGAGGTGCTTCTGACTTTGAAACTCTTCGTTTTGCAACAGAACGCAGTGGTAAGACTCCTACTGTATTTATGCTTACAATCGGTAATTTGGCTATGCGTTTGGCAAGAGCTCAGTTCTCTTCAAACTTCTTTGCTTGTGCAGGGTATAAGTTGATTGACAACTTAGGCTTTAATTCAGTAGAAGAAGGTATTGACGCAGCACTCAAAGCTAAGGCAGATATTGTTTGTCTATGCTCAAGTGATGATGAATATGCAGAATATGCAATCCCTGCATTTAAGTATCTCAATGGCAGAGCTCAGTTTGTTGTTGCAGGTGCTCCTGCTTGCACACCGGACTTGCAGGCTGCCGGTATCAATGATTATGTAAATGTGAAGTCTAATGTGCTTGAAGTTCTTCAAGATTTCAACAAAAGACTTGGTATTAACGCCTAAAGCCGACTAAATATGAAACCAAATTTCAAAGATATAGATATCAAATCGGCTGGCTTTGCAGCTTTGGATGCTACAAAGTGGGCCGCAGACAATCACATCGAATATGATTGGAAGACTCCGGAGCAGATCGATGTAAAGTCTGTATATACAAAAGATGACTTGGAAGGTATGGAGCACTTGCACTATGCTTCAGGTCTTGCTCCATTTTTGAGAGGTCCGTACAGTGCGATGTATCCGCTTCGTCCTTGGACTATTCGTCAGTATGCAGGGTTCTCAACAGCTGAAGAATCAAACGCATTCTATCGTCGTAACCTTGCTTCGGGACAGAAAGGTTTGTCAGTTGCATTTGACTTGGCAACACACCGTGGATACGATGCCGATCATCCTCGTGTAGTAGGTGATGTTGGTAAAGCCGGTGTATCTATCTGTTCACTTGAAGATATGAAAGTGTTGTTTGATGGTATTCCATTGGCTAAGATGTCCGTATCAATGACTATGAATGGTGCTGTATTGCCTATCTTGGCATTCTACATCAATGCAGGTCTTGAGCAGGGCGCTTCGCTTGAAACAATGGCCGGTACTATTCAGAACGACATTTTGAAAGAGTTTATGGTGCGTAATACCTATATATATCCACCTGAATTCTCAATGCGAATCATTGCCGATATCTTCGAATATACTTCTCAGAATATGCCTAAGTTCAACTCAATCTCTATCTCCGGTTATCATATGCAGGAGGCAGGTGCGACAGCAGATATTGAGATGGCTTACACACTTTCTGACGGTATGGAATATCTTAAGGCCGGTATCAATGCAGGTATCCCCGTAGATAAGTTTGCTCCTCGTCTGTCATTCTTCTGGGCAATAGGTGTAAATCACTTCATGGAGATTGCCAAGATGAGAGCAGCCCGTATGCTTTGGGCTAAGATTGTGAAGAGCTTTGGTGCTGAAAATCCTAAGAGTTTGCCGTTGCGTACTCACTGTCAGACATCAGGATGGTCACTTACAGAGCAAGATCCATTTAATAATGTTGGTCGTACCTGTATTGAGGCAATGGCTGCCGTGCTTGGTCATACACAGTCTCTACACACCAATGCGCTTGATGAAGCGATTGCTCTTCCGACAGACTTCTCTGCTCGTATTGCTCGTAATACACAGATTTACATTCAGGAAGAGACCCTTGTTTGTAAGCAAATCGACCCATGGGGTGGCTCTTACTATGTTGAGAGCTTGACTCATGAATTGATGCATAAAGCTTGGGAGCATATTCAGGAAATCGAAGGTATGGGAGGTATGGCTAAGGCTATTGAAACAGGTCTGCCAAAACTTCGTATCGAAGAGGCTGCTGCTCGTACACAGGCTCGTATCGACTCAAATCAGCAGGTTATTGTTGGTGTCAATAAGTATCGTCTTGAGAAGGAAGATCCTATTGATATCTTAGAGATTGACAATACGGCTGTTCGTGAGCAACAGATTGCAAGATTGAAAGAACTTCGTGCCAACCGTGATGAAAAGGCCGTAAAAGAGGCACTTGAAGCCATTACAAAATGTGTTGAAACGAAGGAAGGTAACCTACTTGACCTTGCAGTAAAAGCTGCCGGCCTTAGAGCTTCACTTGGTGAGATCTCTGACGCTTGTGAAAAGGTGGTAGGAAGATATAAAGCAATTATTAGAACAATTTCAGGAGTGTACTCTTCAGAATCAGGCTCAGACGAAGTATTTAAGCATGCCAAGGAATTGGCTGAGAAGTTCGCAAAGAAAGAGGGACGCCAACCTCGTATCATGATTGCGAAAATGGGACAAGATGGACATGACCGTGGTGCTAAGGTAGTTGCTACAGGTTATGCTGACTGTGGATTTGACGTTGATATGGGGCCACTCTTCCAAACTCCGGAAGAAGCTGCTAAGCAAGCCGTTGAGAATGACGTTCATGTAATGGGTGTCTCTTCTTTGGCTGCCGGCCACAAAACATTGATTCCTCAGGTAATTGCGGAGCTTAAGAAGCTTGGTCGTCCTGACATCTTAGTTACTGCAGGTGGTGTAATCCCGGCACAAGACTATGATTTCCTTTATAAGGCAGGTGTGGCTGCAATCTTTGGACCCGGTACTCCGGTTGCTTATTCTGCAGGCAAAGTTCTTGAAATACTTCTTGGAGAAGAGGCTTAAGGTTAGAAATCCTTTTAAGGATTGAGATAATAAAGGGGCTGTGTCAAAATTCCATTTGGCGCAGCCCTTTCTGTTTTTTGAAAAAAGTTTCAACTTTCTCTATATTAAGTCTTTTCCATGTTATTAATAATAGTTATCTTTATGGTATACAAATAGTTA